>JAWOJY010000190.1:0-8822 GCA_033854515.1 Nitrospirota bacterium | reverse complement strand
TGCTCGCCGCGTCGGGAAAGAACAAGGTTTACATCAACGGCAGCCTGGCGAACCTCTCCACACTCTCGGCGCTCGGCGCGATGCTTGCCGACATCCACGGACAGCATGAGCACCAGTCGCTTCTGTCGCTCGAACGTCAGATGGACATGCTCGACGCTTTCGGCGGATTGGGCAGTCTACGGGAGGCTGTTGCCCAAACATATCAGCGCCTCCAGGACGTCCGCAGGGAACTGGCGAACCTTGAGGCGGGCGAACACGACCGGGCGCAGCGGGAAGATATGCTCCGCTACCAGAAGAATGAGATTGAGGCGGCCCAGCTCAAACCCGGAGAGGACGAAACGCTCGCGCAGGAGCAGAAACTCCTTGCGAACTTTGAAAAACTTGCAGGCCTGGCGGCCTCAGTGGACGAGGCGCTCTATTCTTCGGAAGGGGCGGCCCTGTCGGGGCTCAAAAAGGCGACCGTCGCGCTCAGAGACATTGCCTCGATCGACAGCAGGCTGTCCGGCGCCCTCGAACTCTGCGAGGCCGGGAAGGTCCAGATCGAAGAAGCGGCCCGCGAGGTTTCTTCGTACCGGGACCGTGTAGATTTCGATCCCCGGCGGCTCGAAGAAATCGGCGATCGGCTCGACATCATCCAGAAGCTCAAGAAAAAATACGGAAACACGATCCAGGAAATTATCGACTTCGGCTCACGCGCTGCGGACGAACTGGGCCGTATGGAGCGAAGCGGCGACGATATCGAACGTCTCAAGTCCGAAATCGGGAAACTTAAGACCGAGCTCAGCGCTGCGACGCAGGACCTGACAAAAAGGCGGAGCGCTGCGGCAAAGGACCTCGAGAAGAAGGTGGAAGGCCAGCTCGCGCACCTCGGCATGAAGAAAACGACGTTTTCCGTGAAGATCACGCAGGAGCCGGGGGAGGACACGCTCGACGGGCTGAAAGCGGGACCGCGGGGCGCGGACCGCGTGGAATTTCTCATCTCCCCGAACCCCGGCGAAGAGCCGAAGCCGCTTGCGAGGATCGTCTCGGGAGGAGAGCTCTCGCGCATCATGCTCGCGCTCAAGACCATCCTCGTAGAGGGCGATCGCATCCCTACCCTGGTCTTCGATGAAGTGGACGCCGGCATCGGCGGCGCCGTGGCCGAAGAGGTCGGAAAAAAGCTCAGGAAAATTTCGGAGAAGCGGCAGGTGTTCTGCATTACCCATCTTCCGCAGATCGCGAGCATGGCCACGCACCACTACGGCGTGGCCAAGCTCGTGAAGAAGGAACGAACGAGCACCGAGGTGCGCCTGCTCGGCCCCAAGGAGCGGCTGGAAGAGATCGCCAGGATGCTCGGCGGCAAGACCATCACCGACGCCACGATCAGGCACGCCGAGGAGATGATCGAACGGGGCGCATCGTGACGATGGGCGAGGCCCGCTCCACGCCCGTTTTGTGAAGGGACGACCGGAAACTCAAAACCGGAAAACGTAACCGCCTGACCGCGTAATATTCGGCGTATCGGGCCACTACGGAGAAAAATGGGGAAAATAGAAATCAATATAAAATACTGCAAGGGGTGCGAGCTCTGCACCCTCGCGTGTGTCAAAAAGTACATTCAGATCGGGACCGAATTCAACCAGAACGGCTATTACTTTGCCGAGTACTGCGGCCCCGAAGGTGGCTGCACCGGCTGCGCCCTCTGCGCTGAGGTGTGCCCCGACGCGGCGATCGAGGTGTGGAAGTAGGCGACAGGGCGGCGGAATGACAGCGCTTGTTTGTCGGCACCGATGCCCGTACCGGCCAAAGGCCGCCGGCGGCAGGAAACGCGGGCACGTGCCGAAACACGAAACGGGCTCCGCAACCGCGGCCGCTCCACGACGCCGAAGAGGAACCGCGAAGCGACAATCTTGACCCGGAAGACGAAAGAAAGGACAAAGATGGCAAAAGTACTCATCACAGGAAACGAAGCGCTGGCAGAGGCCGCGGTGAGGGCGGGATGCAGGCGCTATTTCGGCTACCCTATCACGCCCCAAAACGAGATCCCGGAGTATCTGTCGCGCCGGCTGCCGGAAGTTGGCGGCACATTCATACAGGCGGAGAGCGAGATCGCGTCCATCAACATGGTCTACGGCGCCGCGGCGGTCGGTGAGCGGGCAATGACCTCATCGTCAAGCCCCGGCATCAGTCTCATGCAGGAAGCCATTTCATACCTCGCTGCAGCCGAACTCCCTGCGGTGATCGTGAACATGCAGCGCGGCGGGCCGGGCCTCGGCAACATCTCCGCCTCCCAGGCGGATTACTTTCAGGCCGTGAAGGGCGGCGGACACGGGGACTACCGGTTGCTCGTTTACGCGCCGGCAAGCATCCAGGAGATCGTGGACCTGACCGTGCGCGCTTTCGACAAGGCCGACGAATACCGCACGCCGGTTATGATCCTCGGCGACGGTATACTTGGCCAGATGATGGAGCCCGTGGAAATGCCCGACATCAGGCCGAAGCAGATCGAGAAGCCCTGGGCCCTAACGGGCGCCAGGGGGAGGCCCGGGCAGGTGATCCGCTCGCTCTTCATGCTGCCGGGGGAAGAGGGCATGCTCGAACAGCACAATTACAAGTTAAAAGCAAAATATGATCGCATGGTCGAGCACGAGGTGATGTGCGAGACGGTGCGCATGGAAGACGCAGAAATCGCGGTCGTGGCCTTCGGCACTTCGGCGCGCATCGCAAAAACCGCCGTGAACCTCGCGCGCCAGGAGGGAATCAGGGCCGGGCTTATCCGGCCGGTCACGCTGTTTCCCTTTCCGGAGAAGATCATCGTCAGGGCGGCGGAGAACGTGGAACGGTTCCTCGCCGTGGAGATGAACCTCGGGCAGATGGTCGAGGACGTGCGGCTGGCTGTAAACGGGAAGGCGGATGTTTCTTTCTTCGGCAGGCCGGGCGGGGCGATCATGACCGTTGAAGATGTGCTCGCGGCCCTTCAAAAGGCGGCGTATGGCAGACACTCGCGAAGGGTCCAGAGCGTGCGGTAAAGCGGTTTGAAGCTTCCTGTTGCCCAGCGCTTTTCGAACGACGCGCATGTGGGAGCACTGCCGGGAGAACAGAACGAGTTCTTCGGAAAGAGTTCATGAAGGCGATTCTGAACCGCGCAAAAAATATCCTCATCCACCCGAAGGATGAGTGGAAGATCATAAAGGCGGAATCGGCGAAGGCCATTTTCAGCTACCTCGTGACCCTGGCCGCCGTACCCCTCGCCATATCAGCTATCGAAGCCCTTGTCTTTCGATACAGCGCTCCGGGCGGGGTGCAGCATTTGTCGGCGGGCTCCGTGCTCATGGGGTACGCGCTGTGGTACCTCATGATCATCGTCGACGTTGTTATTCTGGGCGCGATCATCAGCGCGTTCGTTCTTACGGGCAACGTCCGTCAGGCCGGCGCGAAGGGGTTCACGATCGCGGCGTATACCGCGACGCCGCTTCTTCTGGTCGGAATAGTGATCTCCATCCCGGGACTGGGGTGGCTTGAATATGCCGCAGTCGTGTACAGCGTCTACCTTCTCTCTCTCGGAATCAGTACCCTGATGGAGATAAAATGGGGCAAAGCAGCCTGGTACGCGGTTGCCTCCTTTCTGGCCGCGAGCGTGATTATTGGCGTGCTGAACCTGTTCGAATACCTGTTCGAGTCCTACCTTGCGAGAACGTTTATCTCCCCGGGGTAGCGAAGTCGCCACGCACGTATGAAACCGATCTATCTCGACTACAATGCGAGCACTCCCGTCGACGGGCGGGTCCTTGAGGAGATGCTCCCCTATCTCAGGGAGAAGTACGGCAACCCCTCGAGCACTCACGCCTTCGGCGTGGCGTGCAGGGCGGGCATCGAGCAGGCCCGTGAGAGGGTGGCGGGCATCCTCGGCTGCGACGCATCGGAGATCGTGTTCACAAGCGGGGCGACGGAGTCGAACAACACGGTGATCAAGGGCGTGGCGGCCCGGGCAGGAAAAGGGAGCCACATCATCACGTCCCGCATCGAGCACCCCTCGGTGATGGAGCCGTGCCGCTATCTCGAGAGCCAGGGGTACGTGGTCACCTATCTTCGGGTCGACCGCTATGGCATGGTGGACCCCGGCGACCTCGAAAAGGCCATCACACCTGAGACCGCGCTCGTCACGACCATGCACTCGAACAACGAAGTGGGGACGATCCAGCCGATTGCGGAGCTCGCACGCATTGCTGCGGCGCATGGGGCGGTGTTTCACACGGACGCAGCGCAGAGCGTGGGAAAGGTGCGCTGCCGGGTGGACGAACTCGGCGTCGATTTTTTGACCGTGGCGGGGCACAAACTGTACGCGCCGAAGGGCATCGGCGCCCTCTACATAAGGGGCGGACGTAAACTCGAGCCGCTCATGCATGGGGCAGGACATGAAAGAGGTTTAAGGCCGGGCACGGAGAACGCCGCGTTTATAGTCGGTCTCGGAGCGGCCTGCGAGGTGGCCGCTCCGCTCATCGAGACCGAGGGGCCCCGGCAGTTCAAACTCGGCCTGCAGCTCTTTCACGGGCTGAAGCAAGCGGGGCTTGACGTGTACTTGAAGGGCCATCCGGAAAAGAAGCTTCCCAATACGTGGAACATAAGCTTTAGGGGCTTTGACGCGCTCGAAGTCATGGACGCGCTCGTGGGAGTGGCCGTCTCTCCCGGCGCCGCCTGTCACGGCAACACGGTCGAGCCATCGCCGGTGCTCACGGCCATGGGGGTGGACCCCGAACTCGCTTCCGGCGCGATCCGCTTCAGCCTCGGCAGGGAGACGACCGGGGAGGACATCGACTTCGTCGTAGAAACGTTGAAAAAGAAGCTGAAGAAATAGATACATTTGGACGCGGATTTTCACGGTTCAGGTCTCATTATTCGAAAATTTTTAGATCCCATTTTCCCGTGCTTATCCGAACCCTGCTGAGGATTTTTTCAAAAAATCATGTCAGGCGAAACCATACTCATAGTTGACGACGAAGAGAGCGTGCGGAACGCCTTGGCCGGAGTCATGGCGGACGAAGGGTACGAGGTCGTGACGACCGCTTCGGGCAAGGCGGGGTTCGATCTTCTCAATGAAACGCATCCCGCGCTGGCGCTCCTCGACATCGCGATGCCGGGCATGGACGGCATCGAAACGCTCCGCCGGTTCAAAGAGGCAAGGCCGGAGATGCCGGTCATCATGATAACCGGCCACGGCACCATCGAGACCGCGGTCAAAACCACGAAGATGGGCGCCTACGATTTCATGGTGAAGCCTCCCGAGCTCGAGCACCTGACGCTCGTGGTCAGGCATGCGCTTGAAGAGTCGCGCCTCCGCGAGGAGAACGAGTCGCTCAAGAAGCGCATCGAGCGCCGGTATGAAATCGTCGGCGAGAGCGGAAAGATCAGGGAGCTCAAGCAGCAGATCGCCCTTGCCGGACCGACGAACGGCTGGGTGCTGATACACGGCGAGAGCGGGACCGGCAAGGAACTCGTCGCACGTGCCATCCACCGGGCAAGCAAACGTTCAACCGGACCGTTTGTGGAAGTCAATTGCGCCGCCATTCCCCAGGAGCTGATCGAAAGCGAGCTTTTCGGCCACGAGCGGGGAGCCTTTACCGGCGCCACATCCACGAAGCGAGGCAAGTTCGAGCTCGCTGACGGCGGCACGATCTTCCTGGACGAGATCGGCGACATGAGCCTGCCCACGCAGGCCAAGGTATTGCGCGTGCTCGAGGGCCAGGAGTTCCAGCGGGTGGGCGGCACGAGGACGCTCAAGACCGACGTGCGGGTGGTCGCCGCGTCGAACAAGGACCTGGCGGAGGAGATCAAAAAGGGGAATTTCCGCGAGGACCTCTACTACCGGCTGAACGTGATTCCCCTCGACGTGCCGCCGCTCCGCGAACGGATGGACGACATTCCGCTCCTCGTGAACCATTTCTTGCAGGAGTTTTCCCTTGAATACGGCCAGAAGCCCAAGACCATCGAGCCGGAAGCCCTCACCTTGTTTCTCCGCTATCCCTGGCCAGGCAACGTGCGGGAACTCAGGAACATCATCGAGCGGCTCATCATCATGGTGCCCGGACCCACGCTTACGGCCCGTGACGTTCCGCCGCCGATCAACAGACCTCAGGCTGAGCGCAGGACGCCTGATGAGGGGCAGCTGGCCGCGAGCGCGGACATGTCCTCCCTTGTCCGCCCCGCCACGCTTAAAGAGGCGCGCGCCGCGTTCGAGCGGGGGTTCATTATCCAGAAGCTCCGGGAGAACGGCGGCAACGTAAGCAAGACCGCCGATGCCATCGGCCTTGAGCGGAGCAACCTGCACCGAAAGATCAAGGTCCTCGGGATAGAACTCGATCAATGACCGGAATGTGATTTGCCCCAAATGTCTGCAAATCGTCGCAATAAAATCTGAAGCAACTTTTGGGATTCGGGCTCCAAATTTGCGTTCATCCGAGTCCATCTGGGCTAAACAAATTGACTTTTATCCGCTACATCCGTGTGTATCCGCGGATGATTCGTTTTGCACGGGACTTTCCCGTCTTTTGACGCAATATCTATGATCGAGACGCGCAACCTCACCAAATACTTCGGCAGCCTCGCCGCCGTCCGGTCCGCACATTTCCGTATCTCCAAGGGAGAGGTCTTCGGCCTGCTCGGCCCGAACGGCGCAGGCAAGACCACCACCATCCGGATGCTGACGGCGCTTCTCGCGCCCACCGAGGGCACGGCGTCGGTGGCCGGCTATGACGTGAGGACGGAACCCCTGAATGTCAAGAAGTCTATCGGCGTTGTGCCGCAGATGATCAACCTCGATATCGACCTCACTGCCGCCGAGAACCTCGAGTACCACGGCAGGCTCCACGGGATGAAGCCTTCCGACCGGAAGGCGCGGATCGAGGAACTCCTGCGCTTCGTCGACCTTTGGGACAAGCGCGACACGCCTGTCGACCACCTCTCGGGAGGCATGCGGCGGAGGCTCCTGATCGCCCGCGGCCTCATGCACCGGCCGCAGGTCATTTTCATGGACGAGCCGACGGTGGGGCTCGATCCGCAGGCGCGCCGTATGATCTGGGGATCCATTGAATCCCTCAGACGGGGCGGCATTACCATCCTGCTCACGACGCACTATATCGAAGAGGCGGACGCGCTGTGCGACCGCGTCGGTATCATGCGCGCGGGGAGCATCATCGCCCTGGACAGACCGGGGGCGCTCAAGGCGCAGGTCGGCAGGTTCGTGCTCGAATGCGTCGGGCGGCACGACATTCCCCGCCTTTTTTTTCAGACCCGCGAAGAGGCGCTCGAAGCAGGCCGCGGCGTGGGATGCGACCTCCTGATCCGCGAATCCACGCTCGAGGACGTGTTCATTCAACTTACGGGCGAGCGGATCGAAGGGTGAGGACGAAACCGTCCGTCGGAAACGAAGCCCGTATCGTAATTCGGTAACGGTGAGGTCTGAACGCACGAGCAACGAACGGCGAGGCCGGAACGGGCATCGTCACCGCGACCGTTTATCAAAAACCGCGGATATGCGTTCTCCAAGTGTTCATATTTTTTCGCCACTCAGGGAATGATTGTATGAACTTCTACCCCATTTTTTGGAAAGAGATCCTGCTCATCCGAAAGAAGCCATGGCGGTTTATTGCGTCGAGCATGGTCATGCCGCTCCTCTACCTTATCACTTTCGGCTGGGGCCTCGGAAGGGGCATGAGCGTGGGCGGCGGAACATACCTTGAATTCGTCCTGCCGGGGATCTTGGCGCTCTCGGCCATGAACAACAGCTTCGGCCCCGTCTCTACCTCGCTCAATATCAGCAAGCTCTACACTAAAACGCTCGAAGAGGTGCTGGTCGCGCCGGTCGGTCCGTGGTCGATCGCCCTCGGCCGGACGCTCACCGGGCTCGTGCGGGGGATGTTTTCGGCGATCACGCTGCTTCTGGTCGGGCTGGTCTCGGGCGTGCACATGCATCTGTCGCTGTCCTTCTTCGTCGTGCTCGCGCTCACGGCGTTCTGTTTTGGCTCCATGGGCGTGGCAGCCGCGATGCTCGCGCACTCCCACGAGGACATGTCGAACTTCAACAGCTTCTTCATCGTCCCCATGTCGTTCCTGGCCGGAACGTTTTTTTCCCCCGACCGGCTGCCCGAGCCGTTCTACAGCCTCATCCTGGTCTATCCGCTCACGCACGCGAGCATGCTGCTCCGGACGCTGGCAACCGGAGCCGAGCCGCCCGTTTCCTCGACGCTCGTGCTTGCCTCGTACACGGCCATGTTTTTTTATTTTGCCGGGAGGCTTGTGAAAAGGACGGAGTGATGACGGGGCCACGATGCCCGTTTCGGTTATGGTCTGTCGGTCACGGTCACGACGCCCGTATCGTAGTTCGGCGGCTGCAACGCCTCAACATGAATGACGTAACCGCGAGACGAAACGGGCTTTGTAACCGACCAACGCTTACCGTTGAACTTTTCTTCGATACGGGCTCCGTTACCGATTCACATTGACCGTTACGGAAAGTTTTAAATATCTATGCCCTCTTTAATTACTCACGGGTTTGCAGGCGGCGTACTCGGGAAAACGTACACCGCCGAAAAAATGCCCGCACGGTTCTGGGCGCTGTCCGTTCTCTGCTCGGTGATTCCCGATCTTGACATCATCGGATTCAGGTTCGGCATCCACTACGGCGACATGCTCGGCCATCGCGGCTTTTCCCACTCCCTTTTGTTCGCACTCATCCTGAGCCTTATGGTCGTTCTGCTGGCCTTCAACAGGATACCGAGGTTTTCGAAAAAATGGTGGGCGATGGTCGGATACTTCTTCGTCGTCACCGTCTCTCACGGGCTTCTTGA
>JAWOJY010000189.1:0-20878 GCA_033854515.1 Nitrospirota bacterium | reverse complement strand
AACATGCAAAAATTCATGCTTGAGGAGTTTTCGGCCAATTCCATAGCGGTTATCCTTCGTGCCTTTTCGATGCGGTGATGATTACGTTCGAGATGAAATATGGAATATTTCGAAAAATGGCAACTACAACAACTCTAGGAAGATACCCGCACTGCTATTTTCAACCCGTAGTCTACACTGATTCGTCGTTCCCGTTCGTTCATTATACCATTGCTGTTTTACCAGCCGGCCCGCTTTTCGCCTGACCCTATTTGAGATAGAACAACATGATTAAGCATAATAGGACAACTACTAAGATGATCAGAAGCAATGTTTGAACCCAATCTCTTTTATCGAAACCGAAAATAACAAGAGGATTGAGAATCTCGGAAATCTTCTTGTTCAGGATAGCATCGTAAATTTTTACGCAAATAGCGCCTATCGATATTACTGCAATTAAGCCTAAGAAAATAACAATTATTCCTATTAGAATCAATTGGTACTTATCAGACTCCGTCTTGTTCTCTAAGCATATAGTCAGCCATGATAGGCCAATTATTGAGATAATCAGCAGAAGTACTTTGCCCCAGTCCCTTTTATCGAATCTGAATATAATTAGGGGATTCAGCATGTGAACAAATGAAAGTCTTTTCCTCCGAATAGCATCGTAAATTATCAAGTTGCCAATGCCGAGCCATATTACTGCAATTAAGCCTATTAAAATCAATTGGTACTTATCGAGCCCCATTTGTTCTCCGAATTACAACCATTTATTGAGCAGAACCCTAGTGTGTGTATGCGCATATCTACGGGGTCTACTTAATACTGCGAAATGAGTGCATAGTTTGGGTAGTCGATTCCACAATATCTACGCGAAACTTACAATATCGAAAAGCCCAGCGCTTCACACCTTCAGGAAGGATTCGACACAATATATTTCAACCAAATTCTTCACCTCATCGAATAGCTCTCACGAGCATCTATTACCGATCTGAACCGAGATCGTGTGATCTGACCTGTCTCCCTGATTTCAGCGGTAACCCTATGTCGGCTTCTGCTTTTTCTTTTCGACCGTCCGATGCAATGGTCCCGTCGGCAGAGATAACAATACCGGACTGCAGCATGTCTTTTCGCGTTAGCGATTTCATGAGATCGATTGCCTGTCGTTCCGGGTCGGGTTCGGGGATTCCCTCGTTCACGAGCCGCACGGGTACGAGCATGCCGCTGAGAAAATTACCCGTTTCCATGTCGAGGCAGGCCTGAAGCACGGCGCTGCGGCCGCTGGGACCATCTATGTTGAAACGCTCGTAGGTGAGGAAATTGCCGAGGCTGTAAGCAATGAGCTTCCCGCGGTAGACCTCCATGGCGCGCAGCACATGGGGACCGTGGCCGATGACCAGGTCGGCGCCTGCATCGATGACGGCGCGCGCAAAGCGCACCACGTCCCCCCGCTCCTCTCCCATGAAGACCTCGGCCTTGCCGGGAATGTGCTGTGCCTCGTTCCCCTCAGCGCCTCCGTGGAAGGACACGATCACGAGGTCATTCTCTTTCTTGAGGTCCCGGACAATGCGCGTGGCCTCGGGAATGTCTAGCAGCGAAAAGGAGTACTGCGACGGCGTGGAGTAGGAGAACCCAGCCAGAGCGATCTTCTTGCCCTTGATGGTGAAGCGGGCCACGGCCTTCCCGCCCACTGCCTGAATGCCGGTCGATGCAAGCGTACGAAGCGTGCTTTCCCGGCCCTCGTCGCCGAAGTCCGAGGCGTGATTGTTCGCTACGCTTACTGCCGTGAACCCGGCCTCCCGAAGGTATCTCACGTACCGCGTCGGCGTTCGGAAGGCGAAGCAGCGGCTCAACTTCTCGCACTTCGTCGACGCGCCGCCATCGAGAAGCGGTCCTTCGAGGTTGCCGAAGACGATGTCCTGCCCGCTGAACGCCTGCTTGACGGCGTCGAAGATTCCCTCGCCGTCGCGGGAAGGCAGCTCCGCTTCGGGATAATCAGACCCCATCATGATGTCGCCCACTGCGGCGATCGTTATCACTTCTCCGGCGCGGGCTTTCTCTTTGGCTCCACCCGCGGGATAAGTCTTGATGGTGACGTGGTCGCTACCTGGCGCTAACATGGTGGCACAGCCGGAAAGAAGCATACAGAGGGTAATCAATATGATCGTTTGACTCTTAAGAACCCTTACCTTGTTTGTGAGCATAACGCCCCTCTTAATATTTCTCAGTATACTACTTTGGGGAAGCGCTTCCCCAAAGTTTTTGCTTTTCATGATTTTTTCAATATTTTTAAAATTGCGCTCGGTGTAAGCTCTCCAGCCACGCCAGTCACGCTCAATCTTGGTCAGTAAATCTTCACTCTCCCATCGAAAGAGTGTGGCGCGGGAGATATCGAAGCGGCTGCAGATCTCGCCTGTTTTATATTTTATAGAACTTTTGCGCTTAATCATGGCACCCTTTCGAGCTGTTCTACTAATACTAAGCGGTGAAAATTTTCAGAATACCATTATGGCTACCCATGCTTTCAAATCCCACAAATGCAGACAACTTGTGGTGTTGGATAGGGTGACGATAATATAAAAACTTGTAAATTGCAAGGGGTACAGCAGGATTTCAGAAGGATAGGCCGGGCGTGCTTGCAAGAAATAAATACCTTTCGGCATCCGGCTCCTTATCGCAGATGAGCTTTCATCCATAGCTTGAGGAAAAGATAAGCGACTAGGACAGCGAGTAGCGACACTGTCAATACCACAAGACGAATTTTCAGCATGCGTTTATTCTTCAGCATATGACGTGCGCGTAAGGATCGCAGTTTTTCGCGATCTGCCCGACGCGAGTTGTTAGAATCGTCACTGATATGCTCTTTCATTTCTATGACACCCGACCCCGCCTGTCCAAATCTACAGCGTGTTATTGGACGTTAATTTCTGTTTTCTTCTGACGATAAGCCAAATACCGACTACGACTCGTTATATTCGTTTTGTGATATTCATCAAGCGATGCGTGGAGTCCAACTGTTAGAATGGACATCGCTTATTTTCACACAAATATATGCCTGACTCGGCTTTATGTCAATGAGCTCGAACGAGTTTTAGGTAGGCGCTAACGATTACGGATTGTTACTTTGAATATTTCAAAGAATGGAAACTTTAACAACTCCGGGAAGGAATCTTGCTATTATTTCATAAAAAATTATAATTTAACTTTAAAAAAAAGACAATCAAGCCTGATGAGTTTTACCCCGAGTCGGAGAATCAGGGAAAAACAGGAGTTGCCGAAACCATCAAAAAAGACCGTATAGTCAGAATGCGATATCATATGAGCAAAAACACTCAAAAATTTGAGAATAATTGGTTTGATTTATTATCAACCTATTGAAAAAGCTTTCTTTTTTTTCTGGCATCCGATGTGCATTGGTCTATTGTTATGTATCTGATTTCTCCGAACCACTGATGAGGATGTACGGAGTATCCGTGTAGAAAACATGATTGAGGAAACAGGATTTGAGGGTGCCAGGATGTTTATCTCGCCTTTTTTCCGGAGCAAGAGGACCCGAAAGCAGGCATTTTTCAACGAGCACGATTCCAAAGATCCGTGGGCGGGTATACGCAGCGCTTTTTTGACGTCGCTGACACCTAAATTTTATTTGCAGACTATCTTTCAAAAATGCACTGGATAGATCGACTATCAGTATATGAGATCTTTGGTCACGCATATAGCATTTCTTCTGCTCCTGGTGACGAATGGAGAGGTCGCCTATGCTGCGACAGCCGCTCCTGTGGAAGTGGGGCCCATCCAGGTCTTTCCGGGGGCTCCGCTAACAGGGCAGCATCTAAGGATAACAGCGCGGATCAAGCGGACCACGTCAGCGTCGCCTCTGGAGCCCCTTGTCGTCAACGTCATTGCAGTCGTGGTGCGTCCCGACCATCTTATGAAATCGTGGGTCTGGAATAAAGTGTCCCTGGCCCGTTACGAATCAAAGGAACTCTCTCTCCCTGCTGATGCATACGATATAAAGCTCGCCGGAAATTATAAGATCGAGTTTAACGTCTACAGCGCTGATATGAACCACCGTCTCGCGGCCCGCTCGACGACCTTCTCTGTGGTCAACCCCTCTCTTCCAGCTGAAAGCAAGGCCCCGGCACGCCTGGAAGCGCCGCGGCGCGGCATCGCGGAACGGAACTATTTCGGAGTGGGGATCTACGGCAACGCGCTGGACCCGGCCGGCGGAGCAACGCTCATCCTGTGGCCCTTTAGGAACGTGGGACTTCAAGGAACGTACACGGTGGGGACCTTCACGTCCTACGAAGCGCGCCTGCTGGTGAAGTTCGAACCCTCTTGGGGGTTCAGGCCCTATATCGGCGTGGGGTATGTCTCCGTCTCCAAAGAGTCGGACGTCATCGGCATCAAGACGGAGTTTAAGGACAGCGGCGTCAGCGGCGCGGCTGGTGTCGAGATCCCACTCAGCCGCAGGACATACGGATATGTTGAAGTAAGCGGAGCAAAGATTGATCTGGAAAAGATCGTCACCAACGGAGCGCAGACGGTGAACGCGTCGGTGAAATACTATCCCGTCACCATTGGGGCGGGCATCGTCTTTTACCTGTTTTGACCCGCTTGTACCTGCCAGGCATATACCAAGCATAAATTAAAAAAGATTCCTTATTAGTTGTTACTCTTGCGCGGCGGAGGTTCTCTCTGGCGCGCTTCACCATGTCTTCCGTCAAATCTACGCCACAGACCCGGCCGCTTTCGCCAACCAGCCTGGCGGCGACGAAGATCAAAACCGCCCCGCAGCCGAAATCCGATACTGCCTCACCAGGCCGGATTGTGCCCAAAGAGAATGATTGCCGACACCGCAATAGGATTCCAGAAGCCCGGAATGGGCGCCTTCAATAACGGCAGGATCATAACCGAGGGCTAGCGCGCCCTCCTTGCCAACGGGATAACGGAACTTTCCCGCTGCCGAAATGGATACCTCGGCATATTTACTCCGAATCGCATCTCTGATTTCTTTTGAATTCCGGGCAGAATCCGACATGCCGGGAAATTCCAAACAGATTGAGCCGTCTTGCCGGCAACCACCGGTGCCGCTTGACGAGGGTCAGGCGGGAGAAGAGATATTGTTTTTTCCCCGGTCATTCATGACGAACCTCTTAATAGTGAACGCTGCGCTGTTTGCCTGAATCCCTCAATCCCCAGGCGGGCGCAAGCGTTATTCTCTCATCCCGTACTTCTTCATCTTTTCGTAGAGCGTCGAATAGGCGATGCCGAGAATTTTCGCAGCCTCGGTCTTGTTGCCCGAGACGGACTTGAGCGTGGCGTGGATGGCGGCTTTCTCGATTTCTTCCAGGGTCTTCCCGCCCAAGCCGTCCAGGGTATCCGCCTTTTTCCCGTGCGACAGAAACAGGTCCCGGACTTCGATTCTGCCGCCGTCGCTCAAGGCCGCGGCCCTGCTGAGGACGTTCTTGAGTTCCCGCACATTGCCCGGCCAAGGGTAGGCGCGCAGCGCGCTGGCTGCTTCAGACGACAACCCTGTTAACTTTTTGTTGACTTCGACCGATATTCTTTCGAGAAGGTGCCCGGCAATCGGCTCGACGTCCTCTTTGCGCCTGCGGAGCGGAGGCAGAAACACGCTCACCGCGGAAAGACGGTAGTAGAGGTCCTCGCGGAAGCGTCCGGCCTTCACTTCTTTTTCCAAATCCCTGTTCGTTGCCGCAACGACCCGCACGTTCACCCTGATGGAGTGGTCGGCGCCCACGCGTTTGGCCTCGTGCTGGTCCAGCGCCCGCAACAGTTTCGGCTGGAGGGCAGGGGTGAGCTCGCCGATCTCGTCGAGGAAGATCGTGCCTTTGTCGGCAAGCTCTAATGCGCCCTGGCGGGCCTTCACCGCATCGGTGAACGCTCCCTTCTCATGGCCGAAGAGCTCGCTCTCGATAAGGTTTGGGGCCACGGCGCCGCAGTCGAAGACCACAAAGGGGCCGCCAGCCCTGCGGCTGCGCTCGTGGAGCGCCCGAGCGGCAAGCTCTTTTCCCGTTCCCGTCTCGCCCTGGATGAGGACGGTCATGTCGGTGGGCGCAACGCGCTCAAGTATGCCGAAGACCTCGCGCATGGCAGTCGATGCGCCGATGAGGCCGCCGAAGCGGTCGGAGGAACTCCTCAGAATCTCGATACGTTCTTCGACCGGAGAAAAGGATATCTCCGTCTCTCCCAGTTTGATGACGGCTCCGGCTGCGAGGTAGCCTTCCCGCACCCGTACGCCGTCGAGGAACGTGCCGTTCGTGCTGTCGAGATCCCGGATAACGTAGCCGTCGGGCCGCTCTTCCACGAGAGCGTGGCGCCGGGAAACCGTGGGGTCCGTGAGCGCGAAGTCGTTGTCGGCGAGCTTCCCGATCACGATCGACTGCCTCGGGATGACCGCCTCTTTGCCTTCGTCCCTGCCCTTGACCACGACGAAGCGCGCCTTCTTGACGATGAGCGGTCCCCTGTTCAGGTCAATAAGAATCTCCGTTTTGTCCGCCCGCGGTCCGGTCGCACCGGACTTTTTATCAGGGTTTTTCATAATATGCTTATTGTATCACAACGCCGGGAGGAGAACAAACAGCCGTGAAGGCCGAAAAAAAACATTGAGACGGACGTGCAGCCCCTCGCTTCGCCACGCAGCGTGCCGCGCGGGAGGAAAGCTCATCCCACGCCACCTCCGGCCACCCGGCGGCGTTTCCGCTTCGCCCGCACCGCTTTGAGCGTAAGCAGCGTTTCACTCAGCGTGTGCAGCACGCTCGTGCGTGTCGTGCGCTCAGGGGCTGCTCGTCCGCGATGGTTAGCTGTGCAATGTCTATGTTAGAGGAAGGTGTACAATCCGACGCGGACACCTGCCACGGGCCGCAGGCTGACCCGAGGGGATCACCGGATTCCAGACCTTCGAATGAAATTTCAAACCGCGATTATCAGGTTCTCTGAATTTCGATCATCGGAGCCAAGGCGGGCCTTGTGATGTAAAATGCGGAATCGAGTTCTTCACGCGGGTTTGCCCGCACTCTTAATGGAATTATAGATATCCGTCTGAAGCTGTCCTGACAACTGTTCCATTGCCGCGCTCATGCCCCTGGCCAGGGCCTGCGGCGTCTTGCCCTCCATCGGCGCAGTGACGCGATAATTTTTCTGGAATACCACTCTCTTCCCGACGTCCTTCTGCGCAGAGTCCAGGAGCGTGACCGTCACAGCGACGACCGCTTTTGAACCTTCGGCCCCGTCAACTTCGAGGAACTCATCAATGCCGCCGTCCAGGTGAAAGCGCGCTTCCACGTCGCTCCGGTATGAAAAGACCGCACGGTAAAGGCCGGAGTTTCTGAGGTCCCGAAGGATAAAATCCGTGACCATATCTCCGGGATTCTCATCCCACCACGAGTAGTTGTAGACGTCGCGCTTGAACGGAGCGGAGCTGTAAACCATGGAGGTGTCACTGAATGCCTGCGCGGCAACGAAGCGGTCCACCTTGACAGTCTCATCCAGTGGAGCACGGTCCGGAAACGCGGGCGAGGGATATTCCGGAGCGTACTGCTCCTCCGGCGGCGAAGACCTCCCAAGGAATAAGCCGCACCCGGAGAGCAGGCCGGAGATCAGAACAAGGATCGGGAACAATGACGAGAAACCTCTTGAACGCACAGCCGGGGGCCGTACATTCCTGCTGCGCATCGTTGCGAACAGTTCCATGTGACTATCCTTTATCGGTTATTCTTTCCTCCTCACCGGCGGAGGCTTGCTCCAGATGATGTCCGATGGAGAAGAGTACAATCTCTTGAGGAGCCTGTCAAGGGTTTCCGACGCCTGCTGAAGGTTTTGACTGGTCGTCTGCATTTGATCGGCGATTGCCCTGGTCCTCTTGTCAAGGTCGCCGACGAGCCGGTTCGCTTTGCCTGCGGTTTCCGTGAGTTTCATGTTTTGGAGTTCGTTCTGGACACGGTCGATGAGCGCGTGGGCCTCGACGAGCGTGTCCCGGGTCTGCGTCAGTATGCCTTCGATCTTCCCTTCAGCGAGGATCTTCTCCACTTTGCCTATTGTGACGTTGAGCTTCGCCGTTGTGGACTCCAGATTCGCCATGACTGCGTTCATTCTCCGGTCGGTCAGAAACCTTTGCATGGACTGCGCCGTCATTTTAAGCTGGTCGGACACTCCCTTGAGGTCGAGCTGCGCCAGTTTTTCCATGAACGCGCCCGCTCCCGATTCGATTTCCCTGATCTCGGAGGGCCGGGAGGGGATGAGCGGATACCGCAGAGGAAACGTCGGTCGAGGGGAGAGTTTCAGCTCCTCAGGGGTGCCCGGCGCCAGATTGATGAAGGCGCTTCCCGACAGGCCGGCGAGTGCGAGCCGCGCCATGGTGTCGGTGCGGATGACCTCTTTCTTGTAAATATTCATGAGCACTTCGATAAGTCTGTCGTCCGGCGCGACCTTGATCTGTTTCACCCTGCCGACGTCCACGCCGCGGTACCTGACGGCAGAGTCGACTTGGAGGCCCTGGACCGACTCGTCGAAATAGGTGACGTAGACGTAGCTTTTCTTGAAATATCTTGTCGAGCCGAGCCAGATAACGGCGATCGCTCCAAGGAGAAAGCCTGCGGACACGAAAAGGCCGATCAGAAATTTCTGCGTTTTCCTTGGCATGCCGCTATCCTCTTTGCGCCCGTTCCATGGGCCGCCGGTTGAAGAAGTTCCACACGCGCGGGTCCCGGGCGCTGACCTTCAGTTCCCGGGGGTCGCCGTGCGCGATGATCCCCTTGTCGCGCTTGTCGAGCATAATGATGCGATGAGCTATGCCGAAAATGGACTCGAGCTCCTGGGTGATGATCACCAGCGTGGTCCCGATCCCCGTATTGATCTTCTTGATGAGGATGTCGATCTCTGCCGACGTTATGGGGTCGAGTCCGGCCGTCGGCTCGTCGAGAAAGAGCACGGCCGGGTCCAGCGCCATGGCCCGCGCAAGGCCCGCCCTGATCCTCATGCCGCCGGAGAGTTCCGCGGGAAGATGATTTTCGTATCCCGCGAGGTCCACCATGCCGAGTTTCATTCTGACGATGAGGTCGATGACGTCCGGCGGCAGGTCGGTGTATTCGCGCAGGGGCAGCGCCACGTTCTCCGCGAGGGTCATCGAACCGAACAGCGCAGCCGACTGAAAGAGCACGCCGATCCCCTTTCTCACCTCCTGCAGTTTTTTCTCGCCAGCGGTCGTAATATCGACCCCGTTCATCACCACCCTCCCCGCGTAGGGCCGGTAGAGTCCGATCATGTGTTTCATGAGCGTCGACTTTCCACAGCCGCTCTCCCCGAGGATAATGAAAATTTCTCCCTTGAATATCTGAAAGTCCACCTTCTCAAAAATCGTTTCGTCGTCGTACCGGGCGGCGAGCCCCTCCACTTCAATGATCGGCGTTTTCTGTTCCATGTTCTCGGTTGCAATCCTTCAGGCTGAAAAAGGGTCAGTATAAAAACCGGGCGGCTTCGGCGATTATGGCGTCCACCACGATGACGAGAAAGATCGCCGTCACAGCGGCAGACGTTGTAGTCGTTCCTACGCCTTCGGCCCCGCCCTTGACCTGAAATCCCCGCTGGCATCCGACCCCGGCGATGATCACGGCAAAGACCGCGGTCTTCACCACGCTTACCGCGACGTCGTAGACGGTCAGGTCATGCTGGATCTGCTTGAAATAAACGTAAGGCGCAAGGTCCAGGTCGATCACGCCGACGATCAATCCGCCGAGGACCCCCAGGAAATCGGCGTACAGCGTGAGCAGAGGAACGACCAGGATGACTGCCAGAATTCTCGGGACCGCGAGGAACTTGATGGGGTCGAACCCCATCGTCATCAGCGCGTTGATTTCTTCGTTGACGGCCATGGTACCGATCGTCGCTGCAAAAGCGGATCCCGTCCGTCCGGCCACGACGATCGCAGTCATGATGGGGCCGAACTCTTTCACCATGGCGATGGCGACCATGGACCCGAGGTATATGCCAAAGGCGGACTGCACGAGGTGCACGGCAGCCATGATCCCGATGACAAAGCCGAGAAGAAAATTGATGAAACCGACGATCGGAAGCCCGTCGACTCCCGCCCGTTTCATGTGGAACAAGACTTCATCCCATCTCACCTGGCGGGGATGGAGAAGAGAATAGGTCAGCGCGGACAAAAGCTCGCCGAGGAAGGTCACCAGTTGCACGAAGTCGTTAAAAAAGCGGGCTGTCTCCTCGCCCACCTGTTCAATGATCGATGCGACCCCCCTTTTTTCCATGAGGGGCGTTTTCATGAGCGCGTCCCGGTCCAGAAGATCCATGATCCCCCGTGTCTTTTCCGTCATATTGACGAAAGCAAAGGGGATGGACTTCTCTTTCGTTGCGTTCTCGAGCTGCACGAGGGCCAGCGCACCGGCGCTGTCCAGGTACTCGAGCCCCGAAAGATCGATGCTCAATTTTGAAGGCGTCAGGCGCTCCAGGATGCCGTGGATCTCGGAGAGGACCACGCTCAGGTTGTCGAGTGCAATCCTGCCACTTATGGCGAAGGTGAATTCCCCTCCATTTCCGCTTGTCACGTCGATCCGATGATCTCTCTGTGGTCCGTCTGTAGGCATCATGGATGCATGTGGGAGGCTGATGACCGAAGTGCCTGCTACTTACGATGTAGTGTCCATCGGCGGCAGATTATTTTATATAAATTTATCACAGGACAATGAAATGTCAAATGTTCGAAGACCTTGGAAAATAAACATTGAGGCGAACGGGCAGCCTTCCGCTCCGCCACGCCGCGTGCCGCAGGAAGAACGCACATCACAAGCCGTCTTCACCCACCCGGCGGCGTTTCCGCTTCGCCCATGCCGCTTTGGATGTAAGTAGTGTTTCACTCGGCGTATGCAGCATGCTTATGCGTGTCACGCGCTCAGGGACTGCCCGTTCGCCATCGTTGGCCATGCAATGTCTCTTTTCGGGAGCAGACTACCCGGTCCTCACCATCTCCGCTACGCACTCGATGTGGTAGGTGTAAGGGAACATGTCCACGGGCTGGAGGCGGTCCAGGCGGAAGCCGAAAAGGTGGAAGTACTTTAAATCCCGGGCAAGGGTGGCGGGGTTGCACGAAACGTAGATGATTTTTTGGGGCACGAAGGCGAGAATGCGCTCCAAGGTCTTGAGCGTTGCGCCCGCGCGGGGCGGGTCGAGAACGGTGATGTCCACCCGCATTTTTTTCTGGAGCAGGGCCTTGAGGCCTTTCTGCATGTCGTCGGCGAAAAACTCCGCGTTCGCAATGCTGTTCAACCCGGCGTTCGCCCGTGCGTCCTCGATGGCCGAGTACCCCGATTCGATGCCGACGACAGACTTCGCCTTTGTGGCAAGCGGCAGCGCGAAGTTGCCGATGCCGCAGTAGAGGTCGAGCACGGCTTCCGTCCCGGTGAGCGCGGCAAAATCGAGTACGGTCCCCACCATGTTCCGGTTCTGCTCCCAGTTTACCTGATAGAAGTTTCCTTCAGTGGCCATCAGCGTCAAGCCCCTGATTTCGAGGGTAAGTTGATTTTTCCCGAGCACAAAGGCTTTTTTTCTTCCCGTGAAGCCTGTTATGCCGATCACTTCGGGCACGGCCCGGCGGAGCGCGGAGAATAAGACGTCCATGGACGGGAAGGATTCCCGGTCACTGAAGAGGAGGACGTGAACTTCGTTCGCCGGCGACGCGTTGATATGGATCTCCTCGAGAGGGGGGAGCCGGTCCGATAGATGCCGGACAGCCTTAAGCGTCCTGTCAATGAGCGGGTGGAGGAGGAACGCGTCTTCCACCTCGATGAGATCGTAGGATCCTTGACGGAAAAAACCGATCCGCTGCCTTCCCTGCACAGTACGAACGTTGAACTGCGCCCTGAGTCGGTAGTGGTCTTTCTCCGGCGAAGGGATGATAGGGAGAAGCCGCGCGGGCTCAAGGTTTCCGATCCTCGAGAGGCTGTCAAGGAGGATTTCCTGCTTGTAGGCGAGCTGGGCGGAATAGGAAATATACGGCCACGTCGCGCCGGTGCATTGTTTCTCGCCGGTGCAGGGCGGCGCGATGCGCTCCTTTGACGGCGCGACGATACTGAGAGGCTCCGCCTCGAGATAGCCTTTTCTCTTGCGGATGATCTGGACGAGCGCCCGTTCGCCCGGCAGCACGCCGGGAACGAAGACGGCCTGTCCCGTGCCCAGCCGAGCGAGCCCGCTGCCGCCGTACACAAGCTTCTCGATTTCGACTTCCACCTGCTCCCTCATCCGAGTATCTTCTTGATCGTCTCGCGGAGGGCCGTCATGTCGGCGGACTTGACGACGTACGCGTCGGAGCACCAGCTTCCGAAATCCTGCTTATACTCTTCGTAGGCCGTCGAGATGATGACCGGCAGCGAACTGTCCTTTTCCTTCATCCTGCGGAGCGTGTCGATACCGTCCGTGCCGGGCATGCGCATGTCGAGCGTCACGAGGTCGAACTTCGAAGCGGCCATTGCCGCCAGGGCTTGCGCCCCGTCGGAAACGGTGGTGACCTCGTATCCCATCTCTTCGAACTCTTCCTTGTAGAGCTGTCTGATGTTTTCCTCGTCGTCTACTACCAATATTTTTTTCATCTTCGTTTCTCCGCTTTGTAGGTGCTTATGTCTAAGTTTATCACGAAGTATTGTGAACCCGCACTAAACGCTAAACGGACGCCGGGGATCCCGTTGTACTTTCCTTTACCGACGGCAACTTGATCGTGAAGACCGCTCCGCCGCCCTCCCTGTTCGCCACCTCGATCCGGCCTTTGTGCGCCCTGATGATCCTGTTCGTGATCGGAAGCCCGAGGCCGGTGCCGCGCGCCTTGGTGGTGTAATAGGGGTTGAAAATGTTGTTCATGGCCTTGGCCGAAATGCCGGGGCCCGTATCGCCGATCTCGATCGCGACCTCCTGCGTCTCTGGCACGCAATAGGTCCTGATGAGCAGCACGCCGCCGTTCACCATGGCCTCCATGGCGTTCTTGACGATGTTGATGACGGCCTGCTTGATCTGCTGGGCATCGACCATGAGAGGCGGGAGGTCGGTGGCCAAGCTTTTTTCGAGGGCGATCCCCTTCTGTCTGAGTTCGTCCTCGTAGAGCGTGAGCATCTCGCCGATGGCCGCATTGATGTCCGTCTCCCGCAACTGGGGAGCGGCCTCCTTGATGTACATGAGGTTGTCGTGGATGATTCCTTCGAGCCTCGTTACTTCGCTTAAAATAATATCGATGTACTTTTTCTCGTCGCTGTTCTGTATCTTTTTTGCCAGCCGCCGGGCGAACCCGCCGATGGATACGAGCGGGTTTCTGATCTCATGGGATATTTCGGCGAGCATGGCGCCGAGGGCCGCCATTTTTTCCGACTGGACGAGCTGTTCGTGCAGCACCCTCATGTCCCGGTTCATGGTTTCGAGGTTCGTATAGATAATGGCGTTCTCGATCGCGAGGGCGGCCTGATGGGCGAACATCGTGAGAAAGCGGATGTCCCGGTCCGTGACCGGCCGCTGGTTGAACATATTGTCGACGAGGATCACGCCGATGGCCCGGTCTTTTGACACGAGCGGAACGGTCACGAAGCTCCTGACGCGGAGGGTTTCGCGGAGCTCCTTGCTCACGATCGGGTTCGCCGCCGCCTCGACGATGTGGTAGGGCTTCTTTTCAAGCACCGTGAGGGCGAGCACGCCTTCCTTGGGTTCGAGGGGCACCCTGATGCTCCGCGCCAGGGTGTTGAGTTCGGAATCCCGGTGCTCGAAAATGTCCCCCGTCTGGATCCATTCCATCAGGCTTTTGTGCCTGCCCGAGACTTCGGTCCATGCGCGGCCCGCCTCTTCCCAGCTCGACGGGCCCACACCTATCATCCCCTGAAGGGTATTGGTGCGCTCGTTGGTCAAGAGGAGGATCGCCCGGTTGAAGCCCAGGCCGCTGCCTCCCATGGTGGCGGCGGTCAGAATGATCCGCAGGAGGCGGTCGAGGTTGAGGGTGGTGCTCATTGCCATACTGATGTCGTAAAGGATAGACATCTCCTCAGCCCGCGTGCGCGCTTCCATCGCCAAGCTTTCCATGCGCTCGTACATCGTGGCGTTCTCTACGGCGACCGCTGCGTTGCTCGCGATGGTCGTCAAAAACTGGAGATCGTCTTCGTCGAAAGGCCGGCCGCCCTGCTTGTTGTAGAGCGTGATGACGCCGATGACCTTATCGTGGAAAATCAGGGGAACGCTGAGGACCGAGGTCCGGGGCAGCCCGGAAACGCCCTCAAGCGGCAGGTCTCTGGATACGTCTTCGATCAGGAGCGGCTTCTTTTCCTCCGATGTCCTTGCGGCGACGGCACCGCCGATTCTGTCGTCAACCTCCTTGATGAGCCCGTCCACAAGGTTGTAGGACATGAGGGTCTCGAGCTTTGCCGCCTCCGGCACGGTCAGGAGCCGGATGGCGCAGCCCTGCGCCCGCAAGGCCTGGGTGCTGTTTCGGGCTATGAGAGAAAGAAGCTGCTCGAGATCGAGGGTCGAGGTAAGGGCAATGCCTATTTCATAAATCGTGGCGAGTTCGGAAAGGCGGTCCCGGACATTCTGCAGGAGCTGCGCGCTCTTGATCACGCCACTGATCTGGTTGGCAGTGGTAGTGACGAGCGTGAGATCCGCCGACGTTGCCTGCCAGACCGACGCTGAGAGCACGAAGATCACGCCGATGCACCGGTCCTCGTCCATGATGGGGGCCGCCACGAGGGATTTAAAAACGCCGATGCCCGACTCGGGAACATACCGGAACCGCGGGTCGGCGTAGGGGTCTTCGAGCGCGACCGGCACCTTCTGCTCGGCCACCCATCCCGCGACGCCCATGCCGAGGGGGAAGCTCAGCGTTCCGATACTCTCCTGGTTCAAACCGATCGCGGCGGCAAGCGTGACGTTCTTGCCGGAGCGGTCGATGAGGAACACGGACGCGCCGTCCTTCCCCATGCCGCGCGCCACGGCTTCGACGATGCGCTGGAGCTTTTCCGCCAGATCGGCATAAGAGTTCGAGATCCGGCTGATCTCGCTCAGGATGCTGAGTTCCGTTTTTTCCGTCGTTTCCATAGTGTCACAAGATGTCGGACAACAGACTCAGAGGAACAGACGGAAAACCGAACGCCTGCCCCAGTCTGTGTTCTGCTGTCTTACTCTGACTTCTGAATTATTTTGCTCGTTGCCTTCCGGTAAATTTTAACATATTCCTTGGCCGAATGCTCCCAGGAGAAATCCTTTCTCATACCGGCCTGCATCAGGGACTTCCATTTCTTTCCGTCGCGAAAGACCGTCACGGCCCGGCGAACGGCGGCGGCCAGCGCTTCCGGCAGATAATCCGTGAACATGAAGCCCGTCCCCCGTCCTGTCCGCGGATTGTAGTCCGCAACGGTGTCCGCAAGGCCGCCGGTCTTCCTGACGACCGGCACGCTGCCGTACCTGAGCGCGATCATCTGGCCGAGTCCGCACGGCTCGTACCGGGAGGGCATGAGGAACATGTCGGAGCCCGCGTAAATGGCATGAGCCATAGCGTCGTCGAATTCGAGCTGGACGCGCATGCTGCCGGAGTAACGGTCCGCCGCCCGGGAAAGGAGGCGATGGTATTTTTCCTCGCCCGTTCCCAGGACAACGAGTTGCACGCCCGTCGTCATGAACTCCGGAAGAGCCTCCGTCAGGATATCAAGGCCCTTCTGCCCGACAAGACGCGTGACCATGCCGATGACCGGCGCCCCGGAATCCGGGAGACCGACCCGGTTCCGCAGGGCCTTTTTGCAGGCCGCCTTGCCCGCCGGCCGCGACGCGGTGAATTTCCGGGCAATGAGGCCGTCGTGCGAGGGGTTCCACTCCTTATAGTCGATCCCGTTCGCGACACCGTAGAGATCGGCGGCCCGCTTCGCGAGCACGCCCTCGAGCCCGTGGCCGTACTCCGATGTCTGTATTTCCCGGCTGTAGGTCCGGCTCACGGTCGTGATGACGTCGGAGAACACGAGCCCCGCCTTCAAAAAACTGATCTTGCCCCAGAATTCTATGCCCTCGGGCGTGAATACGTCCCATCCCAATCCGAGCAGGCGCATGTCCCAATGCCAGAACGTTCCCTGGTAGCCGAGATTGTGCACGGTGAAAACGGTCTTCGTTCGGTCGAGACGGGCGTCGCCGCGGTACAGTTTCGAAAGGTAGAGCGGAACGAGGCCGGTCTGCCAATCGTTACAGTGGATGATGTCGGGACTGAAGCCCGCGGCCCTGCAGAATTCGAGGATCGAGCGTGAAAAAAAAATGAAGCGCTCGGCGTTGTCCGGGTAATCGGTTCGCGCGGTCCGGTAAAGTTCCGGACGGTCGTAGTATATGTCCTTGTGAACGAAGTAGACAGGAACGTTGTTCCCCATCCTGCCTTCGAGGACGTCGCAGCGCTCCTTCCAGGACCCCAGCGGAACGTAGAACGTTGCAAAGTGCCGGAGGTCGTACTTTTCGGGAGACACGAGCCGGTAGCGCGGCATGATCACGCGCACGTCGTGACCGAGGGCGGCAAGAGCGGGGGGCAGGCTCCCGGCGACGTCAGCAAGCCCTCCCGTTTTCGCGAAGGGCGCCGCCTCAGACGCCGCGAACAGGATTTTCATAGCTTGATGTCCCGCAGAAACTTGGCCGCTTCCTCGGGCGGCGTGGGGTTGATGTAGAACCCCGACCCCCATTCAAATCCCGCCACGTTCGTCAGCTTGGGCATGAGCTCGATGTGCCAGTGGTAGTAATCGTTGTTCTCCTCTTTGAACGGCGAGGTATGTATGATGTAGTTATAGGGCGGCGTGGAGAGCGCCCGGTCCATCCTCCTGAGAATGTTCTGCAGCAGCGCGGCAAGGTCCCGGTATTCATCGTTCGTGGAGCACGCATAGCACGAGAGGTGGCGCTTGGGCATGATCCATGTTTCGAAGGGGAAGCGGGGGGCGAACGGAGCGAGCGAGATGAACCGGGAGGTCTCGATGATCACCCGGTTGCCCCCGTGCGTTTCCTGCCTGATGATATCGCAGAATATGCAGCGCTCCTTGAGATCGTAATGGCGCCTGCACCCGTCGAGCTCTTCCTGCACCTGGATCGGCACGATCGGCAGGGCGATGAGCTGCGAGTGGGTGTGCTCGAGCGTGGCTCCCGCCGCAATGCCCTCGTTCTTAAAAATGAGGGTGTACTGGAAGCGGACGTCCTTTTTGAGGTCTTCCATGCGGTCGCGGTATGCCCAGAGCACCTCTTCCACTGCCTTTTCCGGAAGCGTGGCAAGGGTGGCATTGTGGTCGGGGCTTTCTATGATCACTTCATGCGCGCCGATGCCGTTCATTTTGTCGAATATACCTTCGCCCTGTTTGTCGAGGTCTCCCTCGATCTGAAGCGCCGGGAACTTGTTCGGGACCACCCGAAGCCGCCAGCCCGGCCCGTTGGGCTGACCGTTGCTGCGGTAGGCGAGCGTTTCGTTCGGCGTGGTGCGTTCGTTGCCCTCGTCGAAGGGGCAGAAGCCCGCCCGTTTTTTGGTGCGCTGATCATGAAAGTCCGAAGGTCTTTTGCCCCTGTCCGATGAGATGATCACCCAACGGCCGGTAATAGGGTCTTTGCGCAATTCCGGCATATTAGACTCTGCTCCTTACGTTCCGATTTGCATAACTATGCGAATTTATATATTATATCCATCTCGTTTCACGTTGTCAAAGAACTCTCGGACCCGATGGACGCTGAAGCCTTTTTCTTCCTGGCGGAACGGGCCGGACGCTGTCTGTTCACAGGCCGGCAACACTATTGTGAACAAAGTGTTTTTGTGTTACAGTAAAAGGCCGTGAAAGATAATTCTTTGTTCATAGTGGATGCCTCTGGGGAGAAAGACGCAAGTAATCCTCTCGCCGTCATGCTCGTCAACCGGCATCTTCAGGACGGCCAAAGGAGTCCATCAAAAAGACGGTTGAAAGTATTACGCATGATCTCAGGGGCCGTCCGTATTCCGGTCACGTCGACCTACAATGAAAATGGAGCTGGTTATTTTCAGGCGCCGGGATTCCGTACGCACGCGCCGGGCACGAACGCGGTACAAGTAAGATGTTTTCATGCGGCATAAAAACTGGTATATTACCGGCACCGCCTGAGTATCGACCTGGAAATTTATGAAATGAAAGAGGGGCATAATTCCATTCATGATCAGGTTCATCATCACCTTACCATTGACTTTGGCCCTGATGTTCTGGCTTTTATACAACGTGTGTAAAGCCCTCAGGACCGGCATCGCCAATGCCGCCGGGGTCAAACACCGGAAAGAAGAAGAGCCTTTGTGGTATGACTTTACTATTGTCGTGCAAGTGCTCTTTTCAGCCGTTTTTTTCGGCGTTTCGGTAAAACTGGCAAAAGAACTCGTAAAATACTGGCTTTAATTCCAAGCGAGGTTGAATGCTATGACGTTACTAAAGATTCTCGTTCTTGCCGTGGTCCAGGGGGCCGCTGAACTCCTGCCGGTCTCAAGTTCGGCGCACGTTATTGTTGCTGAAAAATTAATGGGGCTCGACCCGACCAGTCCGGAGATGACGCTTCTTCTGGTGATGCTGCACACGGGCACGATGTTCGCGGTCATCTTCTTTTTCTGGAAGTCGTGGAAAGCGAGCTTCTTCTCATCGAGAAAAGTATTCCGGGATTCGGCAAAGCTCATCGCGGCAGCGACGGTCTTGACGGCCGCAGTAGGTTTATCGCTCAAATCACTGATTGAGAGGTTCATATTAAGGGATGTCCCGCATGCGGAGATTGAACTTCTCTTCGGCAACATGGCCGTGATAGCAGCGGCGCTCGCTGTCGTCGGTATAGTAATCATTATCGCGGGGTGGCTAGGAGGCCGTCTTCCCGGCGAGAACGCCTCTTTGGGCCTGAAGAGATCGTGCTGGATCGGAGCAGTGCAGGGCATATGCCTGCCGTTCCGGGGATTTTCCCGCTCCGGGGCGACGATATCCACGGGGCTCCTTTTGGGGATTGCAAAAAAGAGGGCGGAGGAGTTCAGTTTTGCCCTTGCTGTTGTTCTTACACCGCCTGTAATCGCCCGGGAAGTTTTGAGGTTATTGAAAGCGCATCATGCGGCTTCATTGAATGCGGCAAGCATGGCAGGTCTTTTTTATCCCAGCCTGATAGGCATGGTCCTGAGCTTTGTTTCCGGAATTTTGGCCCTTCAATGGCTTTCCAATTGGCTTGAGCGCGGCCGCTGGCATCTCTTCGGCATTTATTGTCTCTGCGCTTCGGCAGTCGTTTTGCTCCTGCGTAACGGAGTTTTCTAGGGGAGATCGCACCTCATGCATGACGAAAAATTCCCGATATCCACAGCGGTTCAGGATCGAGGCCGGCAATGCCTCCGGCCGGGACGTTGAAGGTGATCTTGCCGTCGAGGAGACAATCATGGAGGATTTCTCTGACGTGACGGATCTTGAAAAACGGGTGCAAAGGATCGAGGAGTGGATCGGCCTCGGGGCAGCGGAGGCGGCAGCACCTCGATTGCCCCATCCCGCGTGGCCGTTCGTTCTCGGATCGGCAGCCGTTGCGTTCGGCTATCTCGGGGTGGCGTATCCCCAGCACTACTATCAGTTTCTGTTCAGCGGCCTGCTGCTCGTCCTCCTCTACCACCGGAGTTTCCTCCTCCCGTCGCGCGGCCTCTGGCGCTGGCCGCAGATCGTGGTGAACTTTTTGCTTCTCTGCCTGCTCTTCAAGCTCCTGATCGGCGGCGGCATCAGCCACCCTTTTGATTGGATCAAAACACCCTCGATCGCGAAGGCCGCGCATTCGGGGCAGGAATCCTGGTATTCGCGGTTCGTGCCTGATATTACCATCCAGTGGCAGGCGATACCGAAACTCTCCGAATGGAGCATAGACATCACCAAAATACAGACGTTTCTCCTGATCCTGACATTCGCAGGCGCCCTGTTCCGGTTCGAGCCTTTCACGTCGATCACGGCCCTTGCGCTCCTCATCATATCGCTGCCGAACTATCTGCATTATGATTGGGACTGGGTCGTATTGTTTCTCATCGTCGGCAGCGTGTCCATCTATCTCCAGTCGAAGGCGAGCGCAACCCCCCGCGGACGGTGACTTTGGCCTTGTAAGTTACCCTCTTTTTATGCAATAATCGGCGTGTGAAAAGCGACCTTGCCGCGATACGAAGGCTCGTCGGCGCCGTCACGAAGGAACAGCTCCGGTACGTTGACTGCTTCGTCGCCGGGAGGATCGCCCTGTTCATGCCCGTGGGCGGGGCGTGCTTCTACGCGCTCACGCCCGAGCATACCCACCCGTCGTACATGTTCATTCTCCACTTCAACGACAAGACCGCCGTGAGGATGGACGGAAAAGCGCTCTGCGGCACACCGGGAAGGGTCTTCGCCCTCTCGCCGGGCATTCCGCACCAGGAGCTTCCGTCGGACTCTCCGCCACGGTATATCTGCATGCTCATCGATCAGCAGCTCTTCGACTGGCAGTACCGGCTCCATTCCCGCAAAAAGCCCGTTCTGTTCCGCGGCGAGTCTTATGACGCAGACCGGGGGCTCCTGCCGCTTCTCAAGAGGTTCATGATCGAGGCCGACAACAGAATCGCAGGCGCCGAAGCTGTGCTCGACGCCCTGTCCGTCGAGATATGCCATTGCCTCATCAGGGCAATCGTCAAAGCGCCGCAGCCCAGGGACCGGATGGCGGACCGGTTGGAGGTCGGCCGCGTCATTGAATATCTCCACTCGCACCTCGGCGACAAGATCACCGTCGACGCCCTGGCCGGGATAGCGCACCTGTCCGCCTCTCATTTTACGCGGGTGTTCAGGGAAGACATGGGCAAGTCCCCCATGGAGTACGTGCAGGACCTCCGCCTGGAACGCACGAAGAAACTGCTCCTGGCCGG
>JAWOJY010000188.1:0-7707 GCA_033854515.1 Nitrospirota bacterium | reverse complement strand
GAGACCGACGGCGTCACTGTATAGGTGTTGATCGAGAAACTCGCTGCTATCGTATGGTTGGCTGTAACGTTCGGGAATGTGTAGGTCGTCACGGGGCCGACCGAAGCGCCGTCCACGATAACGTCGGCAATGTGATATCCGGGATTCGAACTGATCGTAAAGGACTGGGTTGCACTTTGACTGATCGGCACAGACCCCGACGGACTGATGCTCCCGTTCGCCCCCGCGCTCGCCGTGATGGTATAGGTCGGCACCGTTGTCGTGAAACTCCACGAATAATCATTTGGCATTGCATTACCCGCCAGGTCCTTTACACCTGCGCTTACCGTTGCCGTGTACATGATGCCGTATGACAGAGGGCTTGAAGGAGTAAAGATTGCCGTCGTGCCGCTGTAACTCATGGTGCAGGGAACTATGGCCGTTCCTGCGCTGAGAATAAATGCTATGGTCTTCTCATTGACCGGCTCGCTGAAGGTAACACTCGGGGCCATGTTCACAGTCACGCCGGTGGCCCCCGCCGAAGGAGTGCTGGACAAAACGCCCGGCGGCGTCGTATCCGGCGTCTCGCCGGTCGTAAAGGTCCAGTTATAATCATTTAACATTGCATTGCCCGCCAGGTCTTTTACCCCGGCCCTCACAGTGGCCGTGTACAGCGTATTGTTCGACAGGACATTTGACGGCGTGAAAATGGCCGTCGTGCCGCTGTAACTCATGGTGCAGGGAACGGTGGCCGTTCCTGCGCTGAGCACGAACGATATGGTCTTTTCATCCACGGGCTCGCTGAAGGTAACGTTGACCGCCGCATTGGGGGGGCTGGCTGTCGCGCCATTTGCCGGCGTAGTTGCTGTTACACCAGGAGGCGTTGTGTCAGAAGCCGCGCCGGTCGTAAAAGGCCAGTTATAGTCGGTCGTCATCGCATTGCCCGCCAGGTCCTTTACCCCTGCCCTCACGGTGGCCGTGTACAGCGTGTTGTTCGACAGGACATTTGACGGCGTGAAAATAGCCGTTGTACCGCTGTAACTCATGGTGCAGGGAACGGTGGCCGTTCCTGCGCTGAGCAGAAATGATATGGTCTTCTCATTCACCGGCTCGCTGAAGGTAACACTCAGGGATATGTTTACAGCTACGCCGGCGGCCGCGGCCGAAGGAGTTGTGCCTGTTACGCCTGGCGGTGTTGTGTCCGGCACCGTGCCGGTCATGAAACTCCAGACATGATCATTCGGCATTGCATTCCCCGCAAGGTCCTTTACCCCGGCCTTTATCGTGATCGCATACTGGGTGTTGTATGCCAGAGGAGCTGGTGGTGTGAAAATGGCCGTCGCGCCGCTGTAACTCATGGTGCAGGAAACGGTGCCGGTGGATGAGCTGACGAGCGCATATGATATGGTCTTCTCGTCCACCGGCTCGCTGAAGGTAACGCTGACGGCGGCGTTCGGCACGACACCGGTTGCGCCATTTTCAGGGGTGGTAGCAACTACGCTCGGCGGCGTGGTATCAGGCGCCGCACCCGTCATGAAGCTCCAGGCATAGTCATCCTGCATCGCATTGCCGTCGAGGTTCCTTACTCCCGCTCTCACTATGGCGAGGTACGGCTGGTTGTACTCCAAAGGGCTTGCCGGAGTAAAGATGGCCGTTGTACCGCTGTAGCTCATTGCGCAGGGCACGGTAGTCGTTCCCGAGCTGAGCACAAATGATATGGTATTCGCATCCACCGGCATGTTGAAGGTAACGCTTGGGGATATGTTTACGGCCACGCCGACGGCTCCCGCCGCAGGAGTGCTGGCCGTAACATTTGGCAGCGTCGTGTCCGGGCCCTTGCGCCCGCAGGTCGTTATTATGCCCAGAGCGATAAAAGAAACGACAGCTACAACAGTAATCCTTCTGATAGCTCTCATCTCAAAAATCTTTTTTTAACTCCACCATGAGCCTGTTATTATTGTATTTGTTTGCGAAAATGTCCGGCGAGTAACTGTTCGTGTAACGGTATTCGAGCGCCAGCAGGAGACTTTCCAACATCTGATACTCGTATCTCCCGCCGGATAGATATATTCCCGTATACGTATTGAAGACGTTGTCCTCAAGTCGCTGATAGCTCAGATCGATCAGAATTTTTGATTTTGTCGACAGCGCATGGCTAAAAGTGCCGCCCAAAGTGTAACTCGTCTGCTGCAGGTGCTTTGTTCGAGCGTCCCGGTATTCCAGCAAGCCGCCCAATACGCTGTATGTTGTCCGTTCGACGGCCCTGCTGATGGTTGCCACGTACCGGTCCTCCCTTCTTATGATAAGAAGAGGATCCTCGATATAGCTCAAGCCCGTCTCGAAGGAAAAAGAAAATTTTGGAAACTTGTGGTTAAACCCTGCGCTCCAGAATACCTGAGACTCCTTTCCAGCAGCCTCAAAATCGAACCAGCTGTTGCCGATCGTCCCATAGAGGCTGGACCCCTCCGTGTATTCATACTTCATCCCCACGGTGGCGTCGCTCCTCCTGTAGTCCTGGATCTGGGTCGTGTCCTGAATGTGGGGATACACGGTCGCATCATCGTACCGCAGTCCTACCGTCGTCGACAGCTTTGACGTAATCTCGTGCACCATCTCTACATACCCGATATGGTCCGCTTTTTTGAAGGCGTTGGGATCCTTGTACCAGATGTTCCGATAGATGTAGCCGACATTTGCCGTCGTGCGGGCGCCGAATGGAACCACAAAATAGGGATTGATTGATCCTATATTCTGATCCGTCTGGTTTACGAAGAGGCTCTGCTTCGTGAAATCTCTCGTGACATCAAGGGATGTTCTCTTGTAAGTGTCACTCAGTGCAAGAAAGAAAAAATCCTTCACGATCCTGGTAAGGCCGGTAAGATTCGCCGTGTGCGTGTCGGTATGGCTTGGATAAATCCGAGCAAAATAGTAATAGTCATAGGCGTATGCGACATTCCAGTCCCACAGGGGCGCTTTGTAGGAGAAATTCACGGAAGGAATAACCCTCGTGATGTAGTCGTAAATCCGGTTCTGTGGCGTCAAATAGACGTTGTCGTTATATTCCTCGCTGACGAGTATGGAAGGCTGGATACGGTATTCGGCTGACTCCGCTCCGGAAACGATTACCCATGAAAAGATAATGAAACAGATGATGACCGCGTGGAGGAACGCGCTTGCTGAAGGTATTCGTTTCTTTCTCACGGCAGTCCGTTGGTTAAGGGATACATCATATCGAGCTGCTTTCACTTCTTATACTTCTGGACATATTTGACAACGGACCCTTGAGAATACCGCACTCTGGTCTGAAGACATTCCCTTTTAAGCAATGCTTCGCCCTCTCGGTTACATGTGCGCGACCGACAGGTCAGTTATTTTCCGGCCCGGGCGGGCAGGAACAAAAAGCTCCAGTTATGAGACCCCATGTAGTGCTTTCAAAGCCGGCAAAAAGGCATACTTGCCGGCTTATCGTTACGCTTGTTCGATGTCTTCGGCGTAAATTTTCATACCGACGCTTCTGCCGAGGATGTCTATATTGACGATAAACGTGTACTCGTCTCCTTTTTTCGTCAAAATGCCTTCCGCTCCCCTGAGGGCCCCCCTCCTCACCCTGACCCTCATACCTTCGTGCAGGTGCGGATAGACATCCACCTGTTCGCTGCTTTCGATCACGAGCCTTAGGGATCCTATTTCATCAGGAGCTACCGGCGTCGGATGGCCCGGCTCCAGAGCAACGAATGTTACGGAACCTCTCGTTTTCACAACTTTCTGGAATTCCTCCGCCTGCGGAAATATCCTGACGAAGAGATATCCAGGGAAAAGAGGAAACGCGACGGCTTTTCTGCGGTCTTTCCACTGGCGTATTTTGACGACAGAGGGAAGAAAGGTCTCAACGCCTTTTTTCCTGAGTTCGTCGAAGGCGACGAATTCGTGCCTCGATTTCACCCAAAGAGCGTACCAGTTACGTTCTTCCGAATACATTGCCGTTCTCCCCGCAGATATCGAATTCCCCGGCCGCCTATGCGCCGAAAATGCGGTGCCACAACCCCGCCTTTTGCGGCTCCTGTTCACTGCAGTCTTCCGCCGCGGCAGTCACTTCCGCGCCGAGCGCAGGAGTTGCCGACGATGCCAATGGTAACGAACCCATTCTCTCGTTGTCGGGTTTCCGCCAGCGTCTTTCCAACTGCTCCAGTCTGCCTGCGATGCCGGAGAGATCGACGCCCCGTAATTTCGACATTTCCTTTTCTATGACGTCGAGCCGCAGACTTATTTCTTTCAGGACGACATTGAGTCGCTTTTCTTCGAGAAGCTGTTCATTGCCCGCCATTGCTCCCGCAACGGCAGGCGCGAGCTTTGGAGAGACGCCGAGCGCATTGAGGAGTGTCCGATTGCCGTCGCCGAGGTGGTTGCTGCCTGCGTTTCGCGTCTCTGAGGAAAGGTCGTTGATGATATCATCCACGACCTTCCGGTCCACTTCACGCGTTCCTTCCGTGAACGCCGTGAGCAGGAGAAAGTTGCATATGACATTCACAAGCCGGGGAATGCCCCTGCTGTAGGCATAGATGCCTTCCATTGCCTCGCGAGAAAATTTTACGGCGTCCTTGTTGCCGGCGACAGCAAGCCTGTGCGCTATATACTCCTCGGTTTCCCCGCGGCTCAGGGGATAGAGATGACAGACGATGCTGATCCTCTGGCGCAACTGACGCAGTTCGAATTGTGAGAGCACATCCGCAAGTTCCGGCTGGCCGACCATTATTATCTGGAGGAGCTTGACCTCGCCTGTTTCCAGGTTCGACAACAGCCTGACCTCCTCAAGGAGCTCGGGAGTGAGGTTCTGCGCTTCGTCTATGACCAGCAACCCATAGCGTCTTTTTTCGAATTCCTCTATAAGGAAGTTGTTCAGATCCTTTAACAGATTGACCTTGTCCTTTCCTTTGACGTCAAGCCCGAAATCGTCATTGACCATCGCAAGCAGCTGCTCTGAGCTTACCTTCGTATTAAATACCCTGGATACCGCGATATTTCCATCGAGCTTGCTTATGAAATCTCTTATGAGCGTTGTTTTCCCTGTTCCCACTTCGCCGGTAAGGAGAACGAAACCGGCCTTTTCCTTCAAGGCATAGTCCAGATAGGTCAAGGCCTTTTTGTGAGACCGGCTCAGGTAAAGGAACTCCGGATTCGGGGCCAGATCAAAGGGCTTTTTACTGAATTTAAAATAATCCTTATACATGCCCGCCTCTAAGCACCTTTCTTTTTTACGTGCTTGCCGTAATAATGACCGTAATAAGAATAATAGTAAGAGCGGCCGTTGAAACCCGTCACGTTGACATTGTTGTAAACGATGCCCATGATACGGGAGTGCTTCAGCGCTTCAAGCGCTTCGCCGACGTCCTGAAGAGAGACCTTGTTTTCCTGGACGACGAGGATGACTCCATCGGCGAAGGAACTCATCATCTTCGTCTCGGCAAAAAGAAGCACCGGCGGCGAATCGATGATGATGTAGCGGTCCGGATACCGGTATTTCATGTCGTAAATGAGCTTCTGCATTTTCTTCGATGAAAAGAGTTCAACCGGTTTTACTCTCTTTTTACCCGACGGCAAGAGTGTCAGCTTCTCTGACCCGAGCCTTATAAGGGCATCGCCGATGTCAATACCGTCGACAAAGCAGTCCGACAATCCTGTTTTGACCTCTATGTCGAGATATTCGTGCAATGACGGCTTCCTCAAATCCGCGTCGATGAGAAGGACGGAGTGGTCATATTCCTGCGACAGGGATATTGCCAGATTCAACGCGGTTATGCTCTTCCCTTCTCCGCCCGCGGAACTTGTCACCAGCAGGACGTTCTTGAACTGCTCTCTTTTTGTGAGTTCGATGATCGACGATTTCAGTTTCTTGTATTCTTCGGATATCGGCGACGCCGGATCGCTAATCGTGACGAGATACGGGTTGTCCGATCTTATCGTTTCCACGACGAACGGCTGCGTCCCGGACCGGTCTCCGGCGTTTGGCTGCCGGGACGGCTCGCTTGATTTTCTCGCGCTCCGCATCCTCGCGGCCTTTTCGAGCGCCATTTCAATCCTGCTCATTCCCCGATCCCTTTCCCGGCCTCTGCTACAAAACGCCTTTTACCGAAGTTTTTATCCCCGCGACAGTTTCCTGCACGAAATTATCGATATAGGGCAATCCCAGATATTCGGTCATAAAAATGCCGAGAACGCACGCAAAGTATACGCCTGCGACGGTATAGAGGACGACGTCCTTCGTCTTCTTCCTGCGCGACTCTTTAGCCGTCCGGATTGCAGGTATCACGGCGAGCACGGGCAATCCGAACGTTCTCAGCTGATCAACCGATTTTATCGAACGGTCCAGCATGTCCGCCAGGACAATTGCCCCGAAACCGGCCCCGATGCCCCCGAAGAGCGCGAGCAGTATCATCTTGACCCTGTTCGGACTTACGGGAATCGTCGGCACAATGGCGGGGTCGACTATCTTGAATGATCCGGCCTTGTCCTGAACAGCCACCTGTGTAGAAACCTCCGATTTACCGAGTGTGGCAAGAAGATCGGCATATATTTTTTTGTATGTCGCCAGTTCCCGTTCCATGTCCGGAAGCGTTCTTCTTCCCACTGAGTCTCCGCGCCCGGCCGCCTCGCCCGAAACTCGGGGATTGCGCGCATTGCCGCCCTCTTCGCTGCCCAGGACCGGTGAATTTCTGCCGGATTGGTCCTTTAACTCATTCTTCAATTGATCGATCTCGGCCCTGACTTTGATGACCTCGGGATGATTTTCGGTATACTGGACGAGCAGGTCGTTTAACCTTTTTTTCTTGCGGTCGAGCTGGCCTTCCAGGACTGTGCGCTTGTCTTCGCTGGCTTTTTCAATCGCGGCCTCGAGGCTGTCGATCTTATTCTTGAACGTGCTGATTTGCTCCGAAAGAAATTGGTTCGCTCCATATGCCGATTCCTTCTTGGTCGTCAGGTTCTCCTCGACATACCGTTTCACGAGAGCGTTGACGTAGTTGCTCGCAAGTTTCGGGTCGCTGGACTTGAACGAAACAGTGAAAAGGTCCACATCCATTGCGCCGCCGTCGGCGCCGACCTTGATGTCTGTACTTTTCTGAAACCATTTGACGACCTTCTCTACCTCTTTGTCGCTTTTTTTGCTCATGTCGATGCCGAGATCGTTCAGAACCCTGAGGATCATACTTCTGCTTCCCATCACGACGGCCAGGGCCTTGGTCCGCTCCTCGACAGGCTGAGTCACGGCAACGTCCTTCATCAGGCCGCTGATTAAGCCCTGTTCTATGAATATGATCGATTTGGCTTCATACACCTTGGGCATGAGATAACTTGCCGTGATGATCAGGGTTATGACCGGAATAACCGTAGCGACGAACAATAATCGTCTTTTATACAGGAGCCGCAAATAACGGCCTATGTCCAGTTCTTGTGATTCTTCCATAAAGGTTACCTCTAAAAGATGCCCTCTTTCACGACGACGCAATCTCCCGGCTTCAACTTCGCGTTCTGATTGAGGTCGCCGTCATTCATCAGTCTTTTCATCTTGACGGGAATGGTGATTTCCTTCTTACTTCCGTCTTTCCTGTAAATGACCGTGTCGTTCGGACTCGCAAATTTCGAGAACCCTCCGGCCCCGAGGATCGCCTCCATCACGGTCAGCCCTTCACGGTACTCGATCGCCTTTGGGGTATTCACGGCCCCCATTACATA
>JAWOJY010000187.1:0-10227 GCA_033854515.1 Nitrospirota bacterium | reverse complement strand
ACCCGTCTTGGCCTAAGGAAGCGTCCCGCAAGGGCGAGCGCGCACGTCTGAGGCCGCAGGCCGAGTTTGCGCGATCGAGCGGACGTGGCCTTAGACGGGTCAAAAATTTCATTCAGGCTGCGAAGGGGACATGCAAGAAAATCGATAAAGGGTAAAAAACTACCCACACAAAACCCGGAAAATCCATTTATGTGTTCTTTTTGCGGGACAAGGCGGGAACGACGATGAGCGTAATGACGCTGAAAACGGTGCAGGCATAGGCAAAGACATCGCCCCATGCGGTATACACTGTCTTTTCGCGCCCCGGAAAGATCGTCTCCGTCAGGTATGCCTCGGTAAAGAGGCCGGACCTTTCGAGAATACGGCCCTTCGAGTCGATGAAACCTGAAACGCCCGTATTGGCTGCCCTCGCCACCGGTACGCGGTTTTCTACGGCGCGGAACACGGCCATGGAAAAATGCTGATAGGGCGCGGCGGTGCGTCCGAACCACGCGTCGTTCGTGATCGTGGTCATGATATTCGCGCCCCGGTCCACGAATTGCCTGACGAGGTCGGGGAAGATGATCTCGTAGCAGATGACGGTGCTCACTTTATCGTCGAGCGCGCCGTGGTCCGGGCGGACGGCCATGACGGTGTAATCGTTTCCGGGTTCGAAGTCCCCGATGGCTTCGACCATCTTTCCGATAAAGAACAGGATGCTCTTGAGCGGCACGTATTCCCCGAACGGAACAAGGTGGTGCTTGTTGTACGATGCCTCGACTTTTCCGTCCGGGTCGAGCAGAAACGCCGAGTTCCTGAGATGGATCACCCTGTCCGGTTTGATCTTGTACGTCGGGCTCCCGAACAGGAGTGGGACGCGGTTTTTCCTTACGAACTCGATAAGGTCGGCCGTAAAGGTCTGATCAGCCGGATAGCCGCCGCCGAAATAAAAAGGCGTGGCCGTCTCGGGCCAGATTACGAGGTCAGGGTTCTGCTTCATCGCCTCAAGAGTGAGTCTTTTATATACGGCAACGACTTCGGATTGAAACGCAGGGTCCCATTTCTTGTCCTGTTCGATGTTTCCCTGGATCACGGAGACCCTGAGCCCGCCGGCGCCGTCCTCCGGCCTGTGCAGCTGCACCATGCCGTAGGCCAGCACTGCCGCAAGGACGACCGCTGCCGCGATAAGGGGAAAATATTTTTTTCGGTCGATAATGAATTCCGCAAGGGCGGTATTGACGAGCACGACAAGAAACGAGACGCCGTAGACGCCGGTAATGTCGGCCATCTGGATCACGGGCAGCGCGTTATACTGCGAGTACCCGAGGAGCGCCCAGGGGAACCCGCTGAACACATAGGTGCGTGCGAGCTCGAGTGCGGTCCAGACAGCGGGGATTGCGATAAACGCAAGGGACGGATAGGCGCGTTTCACGTGGACCGACGCCGCGCCGAAGAGGGCGGGGTACAGCGCGAGGTATGCGCACAGGAGCAGGGTTATGAGCGACGCGGGAATGAGTGGAACGCCGCCGTAGAAATGGACGGAGTTCGTTACCCAGTACACCGTGCCCGTGAAATAAACAATGCCTGTTATCCCGCCGAGCCAGAAACCGGTTTTTGCGTTCTGTCCGTCCAGGGCAACGAGGAGCGGGATCAGGGCCGCCCAGGCGAGAAGGTGGATGCTGAAATTCGGGAAGACGAAGACGAGCAGCAGGCCGGAGGCGGCTGCGAGCAGGGTAGTGCGGACATTCATGTTACTTTGCCTTCTGCTCCTGCATCCATTTGAGAAGTTCTTCCTTCATGCTGTTGTTGATGCTCGCTTCGCCCGGCGGGGCGGCTGCGGCAATGCGGGTCGCGGGACGCGTTCTTGTCTTTTGAGCGGACGGTTTCGGGGGTCGGGAAACCGGAGCCTGCGCCGGAGACGGCTTCTGCACGGGAAGCTGTTTCGGCTCCTCCCGGATGAACGGCGAGAGCGACGAGACTGCATGCCGGTAGAGAATCTCCTGCCTCTGGTCTTCGATGACGATGACGTAGCTGTCGAATGCTTTGATCTTTCCGCTCACCCGGATCTTGTTCTGAAGGGTCACGGTCACCGGCTTCCGCTCCGTCAGGTAGCTGTTCAACATTCTGTCGAGGAGGTTTGTTTCCATGCGGTTCACCTCAGCGATTGATCGTGGTAATGGAATGTTTGTAATACAGGTGCTGCCGTCCGCCTTCTCTCAGGAGGATTGTGAAATTATCGTAGGCCTCGACGTTCGCCTTGATCCTCTGGCCATTGACGAGGAAGAGGGTGAGCACCAGGCTGTCCTTGATGGCCTTATCGAGGAATTCCTGCTGGATGTTCGGCCTGCACGGTGAAGGAGGCGTCGGCGCGGGCGTCTGGTCCGGCGGGGCCGGCGCCGCGGAGGGAGCAGGAACATTCAGAACGGGTTGTGCTGCGGTGAGATACGACAGCTCCTGCTTGAGGAGCGTTACGATCCTGCCGTTGACGTCGATGTTGATTTCATAACGGCCGATATCACGTATGACCCCTTCGTGTTCGGTCTTGTTCATCTGGCCAATACGGAGCTTGATTCCTGACGCTTGGGCCTCGGACAAAAAAAACGGCTCAATAACCTGCTTGAAGTCTTCCTTCGCTACTTCCATCAAGAAAATGATATATGAAATTTCACTCTTTTGCAAGATTTTTTTAATAAAAGCGTTGTCGAGCGACCTTGGTATACTTTTGTTCGACAATGGGGTTTTTATTTATTGACTTTTGACCGGGTATAAACTATTATTTTTTTCACCATGTATGAACTCTTGATCGAATCCAAATTCGCCGCGGCGCATCAGTTGCGCGGCTATCAGGGCAAATGCGAGAAACTTCACGGCCACAACTGGCGGGTGACCTGCACGGTCACGGCCGAACGGCTGAACGAACAGGGCCTGGCCATCGACTTCATCGACATCAAAAAGGCGCTCCGCGAGGTTCTCGACCAGCTTGAACACACGTTCCTGAACGAAATATTTCCTTTTACGCAGATCAATCCGTCGTCGGAAAATCTTGCCAAGTGGATCTACGACAACCTCAGTAAGAAGCTGAATACCGAGGACTTCGGGGTCTCGAGCGTCACGGTCTGGGAATCGGACACGGCTTCGGCAAGCTACTTCGAATAGAGAACATCCTGAGCGAGACGCAGCCTCGGCAGATAAATCTTGCGTGCCAGCTTGCACACCCCGCACTCGCGGCAAGCACTCGTAAACGCCGGGTGCAGGCGCTTGCAGGCTTACAAGCCGGACGGATCGTAAATTTGACTCAAAATTCAAAATGTTTGTCTGTAAAGTACTTTGATGGACAGGAAGACCGTTGAAAGAATACTCTCCATGGCGCGGGACCGCAAAGCGGACGCCGCGGAGGTCTTTCTCCATTCGTCATCTTCCACCCGCATCGAGGTGAAAGACCGGAAGGTCGATGCCTTCGACCGGGCACAGGAGGCGGGTGCGGGACTGCGCGTAATCGCCGACGGAAGACCAGGCTTCGCCTTCAGCACCGACCTGTCCGAGCGCGCCTGCGAGGCCCTCGCTGACGCGGCAGTGATGAACGCGCGGAGCGCCGGGCCCGATCCCTATCAATCGATCCCGGAAAAACCGGCGCACGCCTATCAAGCGGTACGCATCTACGATCCAGCCGTTATCGTCCTGAGCGAGAAGGAAAAAATCGACCGCGTGACCGCCATGGAGCGCGAAGCGTACGCCGTAGACCCGAGGGTAAAGCGCATCCGGAAGGCCTCGGGGAGCTTTTCCGAGTCGGAGACCCTGATCGTAAATTCCCACGGAGCAGAGGTCTCGTATAAAGGCACCGCGGTCTCCGGGAGCATCGAAGTCGTCGCGGAAGACAAGGGAGAGTCCCAGGCGGGCTGGGAGTTCGACATCAGCAGGTTCTACCGCAATCTCGACCTTGAGCGCGTGGGCAGGAAAGCCGCGCAGAGGGCGCTCAATCTGCTCGGCGCGCGGCACATCTCCTCGGTGAAGGCGCCCGTGATCCTTGAACCCCAGGTAGCGGAGGAATTCCTCTCCATCATGGCGCAGGGGTTTTCAGCGGAGAACGTTCAGAAGAAGAAGTCGCTGCTCGCGGACAAGATCGGACAGGAGGTAGCTTCGCCGGTATTGACCGTGCTCGACGACGGGGTGCTCGAGGGCGGCCTGGGGACGGCGCCGTCGGACGACGAAGCGGTTCCCATGCGCACGAAAACGGTCATCGACAGGGGCAGGCTTGTGATGTTCCTCCATAATACCTACACTGCAAGAAAGGACGGGACCGAATCCACGGGAAACGGCATGCGCGGGGGATTCAAGGGCGTCCCGACGGTAGGCATCACGAACCTCTATGTTGTTCCAGGGCCGCTCTCTGCGGAAGCACTCATCGACTCAACGGGCAGGGGACTGCTCGTCACGGAGATCATGGGCGCCCATACCGCAAACCCCATCTCGGGAGATTTTTCCGTCGGCGCCACGGGGTTCTGGATCGAGAACGGTGCAATAGCCTATCCTGTGCGCGAAATCACGATCGCCGGCAACATCCTCGACCTCATGAAGAACGTCGATGCCGTCGGCAGCGATCTCCGCTTCTTCGGCAGGATCGGCACGCCGTCGCTCCGGGTGAAGGAACTTTCCATCGGCGGGAAGTGAGATCAGGAACTGCCTGATCGGTGAAAGGGCGCCCGATATGGCGTTTCAGCTCTCCTGCCCCGATCGATGCCGCCTCATGGAATGTCATGAAAATCGTTTTCGTCGACTACTCCGAGATATATTACAGGGGCATAGCGAAGAGAGCCGTTCCCGAAAAGTTGAACGGAAAGTTCATTCAAATCAGAAACAATGCCACGGAATATCTGATTTTTTCTCCGAAAGAATTCACCCCGTACCATACCAATATCGTGGAGTGGTTTTGTCTGGAACGGGGAGTAAAAGGTTCCTATGACCGCACGGGCAAACGATTTAATGTACATGACCCGAAATGGATTGTCGTCGGAGGAGGAAAGTTCGAAATTAACACGGCGGAAAAGTCCATCCGCTTGTTTGATAACTCGATGGCATACGGAAGGTTTGATTCAAAAGGGCTGAAGGGGAAAATTCTTTCCATAGACAGCCTGTCGGATTACAGCGTGCGGATTGAATAGATTCGTCAATTACGCTGAGTTCTTGGATTCCACGTCTTTTTTTATCTTGTCCGCGAGCGCGATGATCATCTGCTGCGCAGTTTCGAAGCCCGATGCCTCGGCATCGATGCAGAGATGATAGTTTCTCGCGTCGCACCATTCCGAGCCCGTCATGGTCCGGATGAACTTTCCTCTCCGCCCGTCCGATTCCTCTATTTCCGCGCGCGCCTTCGCCGTTGAAATTTCGTGGAATTTCTGCAGCCGCCTGATGCGGAAATCCTGGGGCGCATGGACAAAAACATTCACCACTCCCGGGCGTTCGCGGAGCACGAAGAACCCGGCCCGGCCGACGATCACGCAATTGTACCGTTCTGCGATCGTCTTGATTATCCGCGATTCCGTTTCTAATACCTCCGCGTCGTACACGGGACGCCGTGAAGGGGGCACGTAGGCCGCTTCGGGCGTGCCGAAGGAGAAGCTTTTCATGAGATTTTCCATGAACCGCGAGCGGCCTTCGCCGACCCGGGAAAGCTCGGCAATGTCGACGCCGAGTTCCCCGGCCGCACGATAAAGGACCTCCCGTTCAACATATTTATATCCGAGTTTTTTCGCGACCAGATGACCGATATAGGCGCCGCCGCTTGCCAACTGCCGTGAAATGGTGATGACCATTGTCTGTTTCTCCGTCATGTGTCCCTCCCGGCCCCCGAGAAGCCGGGGCCTGATTCCCTCCTCTCATCTCACGCCTCGCGGTCTCTTTTTCTTCGCGCCTCTGCGAGAAAATCACTCCCTTTTTGTGAGCTTCTATTCCGCAATGATTTCCTCCATCCCCTCTTGTTTTTTACCCGACTTCAGGAGAAAAATCAGAGGAAGCGAGATAAGGAACAAGGACGTGATGAGCAGAAAAATGTGATTGTACGCCAGCATGCCCGCCTGCCGCGACAGCTCTCCATCGAGAAGATGCAACGCCATTTGATTGGCAGTAGCTCCGTCGGCGCCTTGAGCCTTCATGCCCCCCGAAACCGACTGGAGCCATCCGGTCACGACCGGGCTGTACTGGGTTATTTTCTCGGCGATGACCGCGTGGTATTCCGTCATCTCCTTCGTAAGCTGCGTGGCGGCGATAGCGATGCCGATGCTGCCGAAGACTTGCCGTATGACGTTGTACAGGCCTGCGGCGCTCGTCAAATGCGGCCTGTCTACGGTAGCCATCGAAGCGGTGCTGAGCGCCACGAAGATCAGGCCGAACCCGAGACCCTGCAGAAACTGCGGGAAGAAGACGTCGATATATCCTACGTCGAGCGACAGGAGCGAGAGCTGATAAAACGAAACGGCGCTCACGACGAGCCCGCTTCCGATCAAAAGGCGTGGCCCCGCCTTGTTGTAGAATCGTCCGGCGATCGGCATGACGATCGCCATGGCCAGGCTTCTCGGCATCAGGGTGAGCCCCGAATCGAGCGCCGGATAGCCGAGAAGCTGCTGCAGGAAAAGCGGCAGCAGAAAGAGGCTTCCGTACAGGCCCATTCCCAGAATGCCGCCGATGAGCGTTCCTGAGGCGAAATTCACGTCCTTGAGGATCCTGAGGTCCACGGCGGGTCTCTTGGCCGTAAGTTCGCGCCAGATAAAGAGGACAATGCCCGCGAACGCGGCGATGAGGAGGTAGCGAATCAAGTTGGATTCCAGCCAGTCCTCCTGCTCTCCCTTTTCGAGCATGATCTGGAGCGCTCCAAGTCCCACCGTCATGAGCGCAAGGCCGGGCACGTCGATCTTGCCTTTCTCGCGGACAAGATAGGGCGGGTCTTTGATATACCGCATCACGAGCAGCACGTTGAGAATGCCGATCGGGACATTGATATAGAATATCCAGGGCCAGGAGTAGTGGTCCGTCAGCCACCCGCCGATCGTCGGGCCGAAGGCGGGCCCCAAAACGACGCCGAATCCGTAAAGTCCCATTGCCATGCCCTGTTCTTCCGGAGGAAAGATCTCGCGGAGAATGGCCTGGGACACGGGGATGAGCGCGCCTCCGCCGACGCCCTGGATCACGCGGAAAATCACCATGGACGGCAGGTCCCAGGCCATGGCGCAGAGCATCGAACTGACCGTGAAGCTGGCGATGCTGAAGAGATAAAACCGTTTGCGGCCGAACCGGGCGCTCAGCATGCCGATGATCGGCATGATGATCACGTTGGAGAGGATGTATCCGGTGGCGACCCACGTGATCTCCTCGACGGAGGCGCCGAGCGTGCCGCGCATGTAGGGCAGGGCCACGTTGACGATGCTCATGTCGAGGGCGCTCATGATGGTGCCGATCATCACCGTGAGGGTGATGATCCACTTATCGGATTTCGACGTTTCCATCAAAGTCAGCCGTCATTTGTTCGCCGTGTTCGTGACTGCCACGGACGGGTAGACCGAGAGTCCGGGCCACAGGGGGTGAAGGGGATCGGGCTTTGAATCAATGAGGATTTTGACCGGAACGCGCTGGACGACCTTGACGAAGTTGCCCGTTGCATTCTGCGGCGGAAGGAGACTGAATACCGCGCCCGTACCGGGCTGGAAACTGTCCACGTGCCCTTTGAACGTAAGCCCCGGATAGGCGTCGACGGTAATGTCGACGGGCTGGCCCGGCCTCATGGAGGCAATCTGCGTTTCCTTGAAATTCGCCACTACCCAGAGACTGCCGTCATCGACGATCGCGAGGAGCGGCTGTCCTGCCTGGACGTACTTTCCCTCATCCACGCTCTTCTTGGCGATGCGTCCGCTGATGGGTGCGGTGATCACGGTTCGCTGCAGGTCGAGCTTGGCGAGATTAAGGCCGGCCTCCGCCTCTTTGATTTTGAAGTTCTGGGTCGTAATCTGAGCGTTCATGGCCTCGATGGCCGCCTCGTTCTCCGCCACAGCGGAGCGTGCGGCCTCCGTGCGCGACGTCAATGCCTTCCACCGGGCCTCCGCCGCGTCATACTGGCTCTGGGAGACGACGCCTTTTTTGAGCAGCTCTTCGCTCCTCCGGTGGTCTTTTTCCGCGAGGGCCAGATCGGTCGCGGCTGCGTCAAGTTCCGCGCGAACGCGCGCCAGCGCCGCGGTTTTCGCCCTGATTGTAGCAAAGAGTTCCTGCTTTTCCGCCCGGAGCCTTGCGAGCGCGTCCTCCTTTCCCCGGACGAACTCGGAAAAATCCTCGGGCGATATTTCGAGCAGTTTTTCGCCCTGCTTGACATACTGGTTGTCGGAGATGAACACCTGTGTGATCTTTCCTTTCACCTCTGCGCTGATCGGAACGACGGTCCCCTCCACAAAAGCGTCGTCGGTGCTTTCGTGGGACAGGGCATAGGAAATCCGGTGCGTGCCGTAAACGGCCGCCGCTGCCAATGCGAATACCACGACCCCGCGGATGCCCCATTTTTTTGCGTCTCCATTGAACAACGGCGGAAACTTTCCTTTGCGACTATTGTGTTCATCCATGTCAGCTCCTCGTGACCTCCTGCGTTTCATAATCTTATAAAAATGATAGATTCGCAAAAAGTCGTCATCCCCGCACAAGCGGTATCCAGTGTCCAAAGAACTTAAAAGACCGGATTCCCGTTCAACGATTAAGGCCTTCGGGACAAGTTTCACGGGAATAACGGAAAATGCGCTATTTCGACTTTTTGCGAGACCATTAAAAATGATTGTCATGGTCTCCTCCGTGCTCCGCAGTGCGCCAACCCGGTAAAGTAAGTACATACTATACCATAGTTGGAAGATGGAATCAACCGGAAGATTCACAGATGCACCCATGTTTGATCTGCGGAAGTCTTCGCAAATTCGCAAAAATGTGCCTGTTAAAGAACTTTCCGCCGGCGGCGGTACAGGAGAATCGAATGAACGGCACACCCTAAAAATACCCTTCCTTTGTTCTCCATCTGGTCGATAAATCCGGCTATACTTTCTTTCAATTGCACGATATCCGGTTTTACCCCGTTAGAGAAAGCCGCAGACTCCTGTCGGCGGCTGATTTCTACGAAATAGATTGTGGTAAAAGCCCGCAATCTATAAGCGTTAGAGAAATGTTCTCTAACGGGGTTTACTTATTCGCCGACGCCTCGAGATCAGTGTGGTAATTGAATTTCTGCTCTTCGGTTGGGTAATGCCAGGCAAGATTAAGCGTAAGGGGCATGCTAGTTTGTGGAAGGTCTGTACTTAGCCAATAATAGAGATTACACTCCTTGAGAAGGGCACTGAGCGCACGCCTATCACACGCGTATTAAAATTAAACCCTCACGCCACCGACTCCTCTTTCTTCTCCTCCGGCCAGACTCTTCTCTCAATTTCCCTCAGCAATTCCCCGAAAGTCTCAGGATTGATCGCCGAACAGGTCACGCCGTTAAACCGTCGTGCAATGGTCTTCGCCCAGAGGGGATTCACCAGGTCGGCCTTGTTGAATACGACCAGCTTCGGGATGCGATCGAGGCCGATCTCGGTCAATAGCTTGTCCACCGACTCCATCTGCTGCTCGAACCGGGGATTACTGATGTCCACGATGTGAAGGATCAGGTCCGCGTCCTGCATCTCGTCGAGCGTGGCGCGAAAGGCGCCCAGCAGGTCCTTCGGCAGGTCCTTGATGAATCCCACGGTGTCGGTGATGACCACCTCGCGCTCGCGCGGGAACCGGAGCCTGCGCGTGGCGGTATCGAGGGTGGCGAAGAGAAGATTCTCCGCCTTTACGTCCGATTTCGTGAGGTTGTTGAAAAGCGTGGACTTGCCAGCGTTCGTGTATCCCGCTATCGAGACGATAGGGATATGGCTCTGGATGCGCTTTTCGCGGCGCTGATGTCTGGCTTTGCCAAGGGCCACGAGCTGTTTTTCGAGCCTCCGTATTCTGTCCCGGGCCCGGCGCATGTCGATCTCGAGCCGCGTCTCGCCCGGGCCTCTGCCGCCGATGCCACCGGTAAGTCTCGAGAGAGCGGTCGAGCGCTCCGAGAGGCGGGGGAGGCGGTATTTGAGCTGCGCGAGCTCGACCTGGACCTTGCCGTCTCCGCTGTGGGCGCGTCTCGCGAAGATGTCGAGGATGAGCTGCGTGCGGTCGATGACGCGCATCTCGGTCACGTCGCCGATGGCCTTGACCTGCGCGGGC
>JAWOJY010000186.1:0-9514 GCA_033854515.1 Nitrospirota bacterium | reverse complement strand
AACAAGGCCACGGTCGATACCGTAATGCACATCGCGGCGAGCGTCACGTCCAGATCGAACTCGTCTGCGATCACGAGCGAGAGCACCATCACGGGCATCGCCCCCTCAATGACGACGGCCATGAGCGTTTCCGAGGCAAGGCCGAGCCGCATTCCCAGCCACCATGCCAGGGCCGGGGCAAGAATCAGCTTGAGCGCGAGCGCGGGAAGGGCGACAGGAAGCCGCTTTGCGTCCTTGAAATCGAGCGCAAGACCCACGGTAAATGTCATAATGGGAATGACAGGTCTTCCCATCATCCCGACCACATCGAGGACGAGCCGGGGCACCGTGATTCCTCCGGCATGCACCGCAATCCCCGCTGCCACGCCCCAAAGCGGCGGGAGCCCGAGCACGCGCTTCACGGACTCGGCCATCGATACGTCCGCCCCGGCCCCGTACCGGGCCGCGATAAACACGCCCACAGTGAGCAGGATCGGCGTCGATGCCAGAAGGTCGTAGAGAATGGCCACATAGCCGTACCCAGACCCAAGCGTCTCGGTGATCAGCGGAAGTCCCAGATACGTCACATTGCCGAACGCCGACGCGAGTATCATGACGCCGACCGACGGGCGCCCGATGCTCTTGAACCACGGGAGCAGTTTGTAAACCGCGAACCCCGCCGTCAAGCCCGCAAGGGTGACGGCGGCTGCGGCGAGAGGCACAACGATGAAGCTTTTGTCCACCCGGGCGTCCGCGACGAGGCCGAAGGCGAGTGCCGGCAGAAAGAAGTGGAGCACCGTGACGCTGAGCGCATGACGCGCCTTTTGACGGTCGATCCCGCCGGGGTTGAAAAACCTCCATGCATATCCCGCGGCTATGATCAACCCGAATGAAAACAGCACCCTGTTGATAAGCTACCTCGTTTTATTATATCAGGAAGCAGCCTCAGCTTCAGAATTATTGTGCGCCGTTCCGCTCCTTTATAGCTTTTAATTCTATCCATTTTTCACCGAAGATACCAGTAAATTTTTCTGCACACAAACCTTTACTTTTCTCGGGGAATATAGTATCAATGGGCAGTTTCGGCCACCGGTTTGAAACAAAATCCATACATGGAGGTGTCATGATGTTGAGGTTGTGGGTTGAAGTTATCGCGGTTCTGATCATGGTAGCGGGCATCGTCGGGATCTTTTACAGTATCATTAAGCACAATTTGTCCCTGGGAATCAGGACGATCCAGTTCCTCGCGGTCGTCTTCGTTCTCCCGGTGATCCTGATTCTTTCCCTGGAACGAAGCATAGGCAACGAAGCCAGCGCCGGCTTGCTCGGAACGATCATCGGGTATGCCCTGTCCGGTATCGGCAAGGGAGAATAAACCGGCTGAAGGCATGTGCCCTCATGCCGCAGAGAGCGGGTCGACGAGCTCCGCGAGAGCAGTCGGCCCGCTCTGTCATGGAACGGGACAGAAGGCCACGCTTATTGCTCGACTTTAAACACGTCGAGCACGGAAAAGAAGGAGATCGCTATCAAGAAAGCGCATGCGGCCCTGAACAACTGGACAGGAAAGCCCATGATCGGCTTGATGATCACCCCGCCGAACACCGCATAACATGAAAACCCGATCCCAGCAACGAAAAGCCCCCGTACGAGTTTCCGGTTGCCGATGGCTTTCATGGTTTTGCTCAGGTTAAAGAGCGTGATCGCGGTGAGCGCGGCACTAGCGAAGCCGAACGTGTAACGGCCGAGAAGTCCCGCCTCAAGGACATTGCCGACCCCCCTGACGAGAAGCCCCACGATATAAGCAACGAAAAGCAGGAACGGGATGGTTCTGATGATGCCCTTCTTTTCTGAACGGAAGGTGAGAAGGTTGACCCCGAACTGCAATAAAAACACGAAGGAGACGACCATAAAGCTCTGGGACATGTACTGTAAGATGTCGACTTCCCCCATTCCGAGCGTTACCAGGATGAACCTCGTCCAATCTATGAACTCGGCTATGCCATGCGTGAGACCGAAAAAGGCGAGCATATAAAAAGTTGTAACAAACGCAACCGACGTTGCTCTCAAGATCCCGTATGAAATGAGATATGACATGATGAGAAAGCTCAGCGAGTACACAATGTAGATATAGAACAGCGGTTCGCCAATCAGTACCTGCATAAACCCTCCTTCGTGGGCCGATCAAGAACTTGTTTTCAACAGGTTCTCCAACTCCGACTTCAACACAGTAGACTCGTTTTTTGTCTCGAACAGGGAAACTGCCTTTACAATATTCCCGATAAGAAGTACGCGGTCGTCCGCTGTCAGGCTTTGCACGTCCTTGTTCAGCTTTGCAAGGTTATTTTTCATAACCGATTGGGCTATGATGGTCCCGACGGCGGCAGTTAACCTCGATTCCACGGCTTTTATGAATTCGGCATTCTGCATAGCGCATCGAGTCTATCAAAAAAGGCCGAATTTTTCAAGATGAAAAATTCGGCCTTGGCCGTTGTCTCGCGAGCGTGGTAACATGTAATTATGATTTTTTCCAGAGACACGACAGTGCGGTTCAGTATCGAGCGTGGCTTCAGCGAGTCGTACTACATCCTCTGCCCGGTATGCTGGAACGCCAGCATAAAAGTGGCCCGCTGGGAAGACGGCTTTGAAGAGACCGCCGAGTGCGCGACCTGCAGGCGAAGGGAAGAGATGATGGATGAGCGGCAAAGGAGTGAATGACTCCTGGGCCGTATGAACTTCGACGAAGCTTTATCAGCCGCAGAGCACGGCAGCAGTAGTCCACGGCCGGAGATAATCGAGGAAAAAACAGTGAACGTCGTTGTGCAGCGTAATGCTCTGAGAGCGCCGCACAAATTCTGCCGTTTTCACTGCCTGTCGATCTTGTCCTTCGGGAGGAACGGGATCGTCAACATTCCGGGGATCGTCATGAGGCACACGATGATAAAGAACGTCCGGTATCCTACAGCCTGCTGGAGGGCACCGCTCTTGAACCCCGGCAGCATCATGCCGAGCGCCATAATTCCCGTCGAGATGGCATAATGCGAGGTTTTGTATTTCTCGTCGACCGAGGCCATGAGGTAGACGGTGAACACGGTGAAGCCCAGCCCGTAGCCGAACTGCTCGAGCGCCACGAGCGGATAGACGAGACCGACGCCGGGCTGTGCATAGGCCATTATTACGAAAAAGAGATCAGGCAGGTGCATGGTGATCACCATGGGCCACACGCACCGCCTGAAACCGAACCGCGAGATCAGCCAGCCTCCCAGCACCCCGCCGAAAACCAGACAGAGCGTCCCCACAGTGCCGTACACGAGGCCGACCTGCTCGGTCGTAAGTCCCAGCCCGCCCACCGCTTTCACATCGAGCAGGAAGGGAGGGACCAGTTTCAGGAGCATTGCCTCACCGAGCCGGTAGAATAGAATGAAAGCCAGCAGAACGCCGATCTTTTCCTGTTTTAAATAGGAGCGGACAACCTCGAGGAACGATGGCCCATCGTTTGTCTGTTTCGTTGAACGGACGCTGTCGGCAGCCGGGAACGGGAGCATGAGCTTGTGGTAAAGAGCCGCTCCCGCAAAGATCAGCCCCGAGACGACCATTATGGTGGACCAGCTCCAGGCGATGTCGCCGCTCGACGTCTCGAGCATCCCTGCAACGTACACGAGGAACCCGGAACCGAAGATCATGGCCACGCGGTAAAAAGCCGCCCGCAAGCCCACGAACATCGCCTGCTCCCTCTCGGTCAGCGCGAGCATGTAGAACCCGTCGGTGGCGATGTCATAGGTTGCGGAGATGAAGGCGCCTGCGCAGAATGCGGCCAGGGAAAGGAAAAAGAACGACCGGCTCCTGAGCGAGAAGGCGATGACGAACATACACAGGCTCATCGCCGCCTGGCTGGTGAGCATCCACTTCCGTTTCGTGGAATAGACGTCCACAAAGGGGCCCCAGAACATCTTGACGACCCAGGGCAGGTAAAGCCAACTGGTCCAGAAGGTGATGGAGGCGTTATCGATCCCCATCCGCTTGTAGAGGATGACCGATACGGTGTTGATGAGTATGTACGGAAGGCCTTCGGCAAAATAGAGCGAGGGGAGGTACAGCCAGGGGTTGCGGAAAGCCGCGTTCTGTTTTGTCACTGCTACGGTCTTGTCCATCGTACGATGCCGGGATGTCCGGCAGATGGATACATTAACAGATTCGTCGACAAAGTTCCAGAAAAAAAATAGGAAAGGAGATCGCCGGGAAGACGAGGAAGAAAGGAAGGGGGACGATTGCGATTATATATAAGGTCAGCTCCCTCTTCACGCGTCTATCGTCCCTCTTCGATCACACGACCAATGTCCACCCGAGAACTGCGTCCATCGACACAGTGAGGCGTGATGGACAAGAGTATAAACAGAGAAGGACAAGATAGATCAAGAAAAAAATTGCAAACAATTTTTTGTGTTCTGTAGAACTGATTGGATAAACGGTTTGACTTTCAAGCGCTCTTTATGATATGGTTTAATCCGTTCTGTGTTCGGGGCGGCTGCTCGTCGAAATAACGACTCTTGCGTAATTCGGGTTAAACAAAATTTCCGTAAAGGACGGGACATGAGGCTCAAGTACGCCGGCTTGATATGTGCTGCAGTATTTATTCTTCTCGCGATATCGTCGCCGGGAAGAGTCGAGGCGACTTCCATTGCATTTGAGGTCAATCCCAAGGACCCGACGTGCAGTCCTACGACCTCCAACCCGCCGTGCTTTACCACGATTCAGGCTGCGATCAACGAGGCGGTTCTTTCAGCGCAGACCTTTACGACAAACAGCTATTCCGTTCTCGTTGAACCGGGCAACTATGGTGAGGCGATCACGCTGGCGAGCGGCATTCCGGTGCAAGGACGGGAGACAGCGGGGACGACCTTGAGCGGGGGCGGCACCGGTACGGTCGTGACTGCAAGCAACGTGAACAATGTCAGCTTGAGGAATTTTACCGTCATAAATGCCGCGGTCGGAATTCTGGTGTCAAACAGCGCAGGGGTCAACATCAATAATAACGTGTTTCAGGCTGGCACTGCCGGCACGGCCGTGCAAATTCAGAATTCGCCGACCACCAACATTGTCAACAATGTCTTCTACCAGAACGGAACGGCCATTAGCAGGGATGCGGACATCGTCATTAAAAACAATATATTCTCCACCAACACGCTCGCGATCAATTTGCCGAGCGCATTTACCCTTATTTCCTACAACGATTTTTTTTTAAATACCTCGGATGGTCCAACAGGTTCCAATGCGATTACGGCAACCACGCCGACCCCTCTCGGTGTTGATCCGTTATTCGTGAATCCCGGCCTTCTCGATTTTCATTTGCGGGAGAATTCCCCCTGCATCGACACGGGGGACCCGAGCATCCTCGATACGAATATCGACGATTCGCGGAGCGATATCGGCGCATACGGCGGACCTTATATGGACACCATCCCGTTCCGGGTGTCGCAGCCGAGCGCCACTCAGGAGTCTTCAAACTCGATATCCATAAGCTGGAATCCCAACAATTCCTATCTTGTGACGAACACGACCAACCCCGGCAGCTACAACGTATATTACAGTTTCGGCGTTTCCGGCCCCCCCTATCAAAACAAAGTGAACATCATCAGCACGGCAACCAGCACGGTGATAAGCGGATTGACGTCTACGGTCGCGGCGCCGCCGACGCCCTTCCTCTATCCGCCGAGCCCGCTAAACGACGCATTGCAGCTCAGCTGGACGGCGTCAGCGGGGGCTTCGGGATACAAAGTTCACTACGGTATTGCATCGCCGGACGAGAATACGGTCGACGTTAAAAATGTGACAGGCTATACGTTGCGAGGGCTTACAAACGGCCAGACCTACCAGATCGCGGTGTCAGCGTATACGTTAGCGACCTATTTTTTTTCGGTCACCGCCGTCGACAATACGGGGAAAACCCCGACCCCCGGGATTGCCCATGAGAGCGCCTATTCTTTGGAAGCGCAGGTCACCGTCGGCTCTCCCGCCGAAAGCGCAAACTCCAACATCGTCTCTGACTTCCCCGAAGCCATCACAGCGTACCCCGATCTTCCGAATAACGGCTGCTTCATCGCAACAGCAGCATACGGGTATTATTCCGCGCCGCAGGTCCAGGCCCTGCGCCAATTCAGGGACCGCTACCTTCTGACGAACGCCGTGGGCACGGCATTTGTCAAATGGTACTACCGATATGGCCCGATTGGCGCAGAGTTCATGAACGAGCACCCATGGCTCAAACCTGTCGTTCGGACAGCCCTCCTGCCTGCGGTCGGCGGAGCGATGTTCATGACGCGAACATCAGTGACTACAAAAGCAATGGTTCTTGTGGGTATCGGGCTCCTGATCATGAGCGCCATATTGTATGGAAAAAAACTTCGCGGCTTGCGCCCGGGAGGCAACCAGTGAAAAAAACTATCCTGATTCTGTCCCTCTTGTTCCTTCTTCCGGCTAGTGCGCTCGCAGCCGATCAAAGCGAAGAACGTCCTCACTGGTCGCTCGAATTGAAGGGAGGCATCTTTACCCCTGCACTCCCCGGATTTAAGGAATTCTACGGCAGCAAGAGCACCGATGAATTCGGCGGGACGCTGGCATACAAGATCATCCGTCAGGTAGAGCTCGGCATAGAGGGAGAATATGTAAGGGCCGGAGGGCAGGGTTTCGCGCCGCTTCATGGATTTACGGCTGGCCATGTGACGTACGAGCTTTTTCCCCTCAACGTCTTCGCCCTCGTGCGCGGGGTATTCAGCGAAAATCAGGTGGTGGTACCCTACGCGGGCGGCGGTTTCACGCGGATGTACTACGACGAGAAAGTCGACCTGCAGGGTTCGGTCAGGGGACATGCCGACGGATATCACGGCAGGGCGGGGCTGCAGTTTCTGCTCGACGGACTGGACTCGAGCGCGGCGAACAGTTTCTATCTCGACTACGGCGTCTTTCACACGTATTTCTTCATCGAGGCGGAGTACAGCCGCGTTATGGCGAACACGGTGAGCGGCGGCTCAGTGAACCTCGGCGGCACGAGCTATCTGGCAGGGCTCCTGTTTGAGTTTTAACGTTTTGTGATTGAGATCACACTCAAGATTTCTCATGGCGAACGGTTTTTTTCTATTGACGGGCACTTGTCAAAAGAGTAACATATGACCTGTTGTCGGCGTTTTCCTGAATGTCCGGCGCTGGGATTTATCATCATGTTTTTTGTATCATTATTAATAGGCTTCATCCTTGTTCCTTCCATCACCTTCGCGTGGGGTCCGATGACCCACATGTATCTCGGCAATGAACTGCTCTCCTACGCTCCGCTCATCCCTGCAGGAATCCTCGCACTCCTGAAAAAGCACAAACAGGACTTTCTCTACGGCAATCTCATGGCCGACATCATTCTCGGCAAGAAATACCTGCCCGACGAAAAGAGCTCCCACTCGTGGGACGTTGCGCTGAAAATCTTCAATCAGGCCAAGACGTGGCCCGAGCGGGCGTTCGCTTACGGTTATATGAGTCATCTCGCCGCCGACACGGTCGCTCACGAAACCCTCACCGACGACCGGGGGAACGTGAGCCACACGTGGATCGAGCTCAAGGCGGACAGCCTTGTCGACAAGATCTACTGGCTGCAGTCGGTCACCATCAGCAAGGCCGTCCAGAAGCGGAGCGAAATGCTGCTCGAGCACTCGCTCGACAGCTACATCTTTTCCTTCAACACAAACAAGAGAATTTATAAAAGCATGGTTTTTCTCTCGTTCCTAAACAAGAAAAGAAAACGGGGTGTCGACCCCGACCTCATCGTGCAGCTTCACGAAGTCTCCATCGCGCGCATGCTGGACCTTCTTCAGAAGGGCACGGACTCCGCCATCCTGAACAAAAATCCGCTCTAAAATTTCGGCCCCGTCCCGAGAACCGGATCATCAGGCTTTTTCTCATCCGTCCTTCACCGTTTCCCCGAAAACCCGCCCCCCCATCCGTTTCCGGCATTATTCGTGAGATCTCTATTCGTCGCGCCTTGCGCTCCTGCCCGGTCTATGATAGTCTAATGCAATAGATTCCTGCGCATTGCATGTATTTTCGTACAAAAGTTTTAAAGCGTTATAAAGGCGGTCAGACGGCACTTTGTGAGTTGCTGCATTGACCCCCGAAGCATCACGACCGCTGTCCTTCCTGCGCGGACGCAGTCCGCGTCTTAGAGAAAAGGGCCCGGGGTTGTACGAAAAGGATTTTCAGAATTGAATTCTTGTATCTACTTCGAAAATGAACCGATTAAATCCCCTGGAGGAAAACATGGACATAAATATCGTGAACGTGGAAATACCCGAAGGCTGCAATGTCATCATCGGTCAGACCCATTTCATAAAGACGGCCGAGGACCTGTACGAAATCATCGCCACCGCCGTGCCCCAGGCACAGTTCGGCATCGCCTTTACCGAGGCCTCGGGCCCGTGCCTCATACGGGCCGAAGGCAACGACGAGGGCCTCGTCGGCCTCTGCGCCGGGACGCTCCAGGCTATCGGGGCGGGGCATGTGTTCTGCATCTACCTCAGGAACGCCTTCCCGATCAATGTCCTGAACCAGATCAAAAACTGTCCCGAGGTCTGTCGCATATTCTGCGCAACCGCGAACCCGCTCGAAGTGCTGGTCGCGTCCTCGGGCCAGGGGAAAGGCGTGATCGGCGTGGTCGACGGATTCCCGCCGAAAGGGGTGGAATCCGCGGCCGACAAGGCCAACCGCAAGGAGTTCCTGAGGAAGATCGGATATAAACTCTGAAGGTGACTGGAAAATGAACGTCGAGGGGCGAGAGACGAAGGACGAACCGGCGAGCGCGGTAAGGAATCATCCCTCGTCCTTCGTCCCACGTTCATTTTCAGTGACCCCCGATCTTTGTCTGCTCCTTTTTTCAGCATCTGCCTAAAAGCGTATCGTAACACATCTTTTTCTTCTTACTATCAGCCGGGAATCTTCGCCGAAAGAGAGCAATCAAATCAAGAAGTTAAAAAAATAATCTGTGTCTGCGGAATGTGGCACAGGCATTGCTAAACGTAATGCCGAAGAAGTTGTATGTACGGATGTCATGCAATTTCAGGAAGACTCCGGAGGTCTTTCAGGCGGTAACATGATCACACGTCGCCCGGCAGGGCGGCACAAAGGAGGACGGGAATGAAGAAGATGAAAAAGAGCGCATTGATTATATGCATGGCGCTTCTCGGCATGACGACAATATTTACATCAGCGGCCCCTGCCGAAGACGCGAAGCCGTCAAGCGTGAGCGCCGATGATCTGAAGAAGGCGCTCGGCATGAGCATCTACCTCCAGGGCGGCTACACCTATAACTTCGAGAATCCGTCGTCAGGGGAGAACGACTTGAGGGTCTTTGATCACAAGGCGAACAGCTTCACCCTCGACCTCGCGGAGTTGGTGTTCTCGAAAGACGCGCCCCTGGACGGCGTGGGTTACAAGCTCAAGTTCTCCGCCGGGGAGACGGCGAAGTGGATACACTCGAGGGGTTTGAGCGGGGCCCCTCTGG
>JAWOJY010000185.1:0-11899 GCA_033854515.1 Nitrospirota bacterium | reverse complement strand
CCCAGCTTGATCTTACCTTCCCAATTTGGCATGACGCCAAGTTTTATATTCAGGCGTTTGAGGGATATGGCTTGGATTTGATTGATTATAACCGGCACATAACGCACATCGGCTGTGGGGTGTTGCTCGCGAAGTGGCCGTGATTTCCGAAGCGTCTAGTTTTTTGGGGGGATCCTGCGGTAAAAGATTTTAACTTGCAATTCCCTGTAGCTTGCTACAGGGTCACATTATAGAAGGAAGAGTTTGAGAAACCGTAGGTTGCTCAAATAATAATAGACTTCCACTCTATAGATACCCCGTCAGCTTGCTGCGGGGTGATTCATTCGCAAGGGATGCCGCCGCTCACCAGTGCGCTTAATATATTTGATCTGTATTTCACGACATTGCAGTTTGTCGTTGTTGCGTACTAATGCGTGCTGTTGGTGATAAAATTTCCCATATGAAACCTGCGCATTTTCAGATGTAACATACAGCATGCTCTACATCCTGAATCTGTTGAAGTTGCGACCCCTCGAAACCCCAACATTACTTCTTGTAGAGATCATTTCAAGAAACAGTCATGTTTCCCCCTGCATGAATAAAGTCCTTTCACAGCCTCTTTCCCCCCCAAAAAAGGTGTATAATACAAGGTCTCACGAATAAAAGAGAATTAACAGCGTTTTTCCAATCACCATTTCCACCATCAGTATCAAGATAGAGGCGCGTGATGAACAAACGATATTTCGGCTTCCTGCCGATCCCGGCGCTTATCCTTACCATTGCGATACTTCATTACGCAGTGCAGCCCACCGTGTTCTACGATCCCGGCTGGCTTATCCCGATTACGAACACCCTCTTCGTCGGGGTCATCTGCTTCGCTGTGGCCCTTATCGCCTTTCGGAATTACCGGACGACCGGCCGGATACAGATACTGCTTCTTGGCTGCGGGGTCCTGATCTTTGGGGTCGGCGGGGTGATCGCGGGCTTTGTTCGAGGCCTGCCTGACGGCGCAAATCTTAACGTGACTATTTATAACACCGGAGCGCTGGTTGGCGCCCTATTTCATTTTATTGCTGCCCTGATACTTATCTCCGGCGCATCGCCTGAAATCGGAGCAAGACAAAAAGGCGCGCTCCTTGCGATCGGATATATCGGGTTACTTGTTTTCATGGCAGCTCTCACGATTGCAGACTTCAGGGGGCTGATCCCGCCTTTCTTTATTCAGGGCCACGGAGCAACACCAATTCGTCAGGCTATGTTAGGGTCAGCCAATATACTGTTCGCATTTTCCTTTCTTGTATTTCTGGCAACATATATTAGGAACAAGGAGACGTTCCTCTATTGGTATTCACTTGCCCTTGCGCTTACATCCATCAGCCTGACGGCGTTTTTTATTCAGCATTCAGTAGGAAGTCCTGAAGGATGGGCAGGAAGATCGTCACAGTACCTGGCGGGAGTTTACTTCCTCATTGCGCTTAGAACGGCCACGCGCGGCGCCGCAACTAGGAAGACCTCATTCGACAACATCATCACAACCTCACTGAGCCCGACAGTTGGGGTCAAACAGGTTCTCGAAAGCATTACAGACGGTTTCTTTTTTGTGGACCGGACATGGAAATTTACCTACGTAAACAAAATAACTGCAAGTTTCTGGAAAAAGGACCCGAAAGAACTGCTGGGGAAAAACCTTTAGGACATGGTGCCCGCAGCGGTAGGGACGATCTTTGAAGAGCAATCTCGCAAGGCATTATCAGAACAAAGACCGGTCTCATTTGAGGCCGTCTCGACAATAACAGGCAATTGGGTCGAAGTAAGGGCCTATCCTTCCAGCGACGGACTCTCGGTATATTTCACCGACATCACCGAGCGTAAACGGGTCGAGGAGGCTTTGGCTGCAGCGAAGGATCAGCTTGCTGCCGATCTGGACGCCATGACTAGACTGCAAACGCTCGCGGCGCTTTCCGTGCGCGAGGAAAATATGCAAGTGGTGCTCGATGAAATCATCAAAACGGCGATTGCGATTACCAAAGCCGACATGGGTAACATTCAGCTTCTCGACAAACAGTCCGGCTGCCTTAAGATAATGGCGCACCGCGGCTTTGAGCAGCCGTTTTTGGACTTCTGGAACACCGTCGCTGAAGGCAAGGGTGCCTGCGGCACGGCGCTGAAGCAGGCGGCACGCGTGATCGTCGAAGACGTCACTCAAAGCCCCATTTTTGTGGGCACGCCCGCGCTTGACGTCCAGTTGGCGGCCGGAGTGCGGGCCGTTCAGTCTACGCCGCTCCTGACACGGGCAGGCGAGCCTCTTGGTATGTTCTCCACGCATTTCAGAAGTCCGCATCGGCCGGATGCGCGAGCTCTGCGGATGCTCGATCTGCTGACCCGTCAGGCCGCAGATATCATTGAGCGAGCACAAATAGAAGAAGCGTTGCGGGAGAGCGAAGAACAGTTCCGCCGCGCCATCGAGGACGCGCCCATTCCCGTCATCGTGCACGCGGAGGACGGCGCCGTGCTGCAGATCAGCAGTTCGTGGACGGAACTGACGGGCTACCGGCTCACGGACCTGCCCACGCTCGACGCGTGGCTCAACAAGGCTTACGGCGAAGGCGCCGACGTCGTGCGCGACCATGTGCGTGCCTTGTTCGAGGGCGACCGCCGCTCCATCGGCATCGAGTTTCCGATCCGCACGATTGACGGCAAGATCCTCCACTGGAGTTTCAGCGCTTCGTCGCCGGGTATGCTTCGTGACGGCCGGCGTTTCATCGTGGGCATGGCCGTTGACATCACCGAGCGCAAGAAGGCGGAGGAGGATCTCAGGAAGAGCGAGGAGCAGTTCCGCCGCGCCATCGACGAGGCACCGATCCCGATCATCATGCACGCCGAGGACGGAGAGGTCCTGCTGGTCAGCCGGACCTGGACCAGTCTGACGGGTTACGCGAAGAAGGACATCAGGACCTTTGATGAATGGACTACCCACGTCGTCTACGGCGAAGGAGCAGACGAGGTGCGTAACCATCTCAGAAGGCTTTTCACTGGTAGTAGTAGTAGTAGTAGTAGTAGGTGTAGGTGTAGTAGCGACTTCGCGATTCGCACAAAAGCCGGCGAGATACGCTACTGGAGCTTCAGCGCTTCCGTGCCGGGCATGCTCCGCGACGGCCGCCGCTTCGTAGTCGGCATGGCCATGGACATCACTGATCGAAAGAGGGCCGAAGATGCGCTTAAGCGTTCAAACGAGGAACTGGCGGCCTCGAACAAGGAGCTTGATGCCTTTGTATACTCAGTGTCCCACGACCTGCACGCGCCGCTCCGCATTATGGAAGGGTTCTCCAAAATAGCAGCGGAAGATTACGCGGACAAGCTCGATGCTGCGGGTTTGGAGCATCTTGGCCGCATCCGTGGCGCTTCGGAGCGGATGAGCGGGCTGATAGAAGACCTCCTGCGCTTGTCGCGCATCTCGCGGCAGGAACCCGATCGGGTGGATTATGATCTGAGCAGGATTACGCGTGATGTGGTGTCCGCCCTGCGCGCCGCCGATAAGACAAGAAACGTCGAGGTAGCCGTGGCTGATGGCCTGCGGGCTCTTATCGACCCCAACCTGATGAAAATCGCCCTTTCGAACCTCCTGCAGAACGCCTGGAAATTTACGTCGAAGACGGAAAATGCCCGAATAGAATTTGGAGCCGCGACGCAGGACGGCAAGGTCGTTTATTTCATCAGAGACAACGGCGTAGGCTTCGACCCGACGTATGCGGCCAAGATGTTTTTGCCCTTCCAGCGCTTGCACACGGAAAAGGAATTTGAGGGCACAGGCATCGGCCTTGCCATCGTCGAGCGGGTCATCAGAAGACATGGCGGCAGGATCTGGGCCGAGGGAGAGGTCGGAAAGGGAGCGACAATATATTTCTCGCTGTGAGGCGGATCAGTGATGCGGAAACGAATTCTCATCATAGACGACAGCGACGATGATGTGATGCTCGCGAAAACGGTTATTTCCAGGATCAGGCCCGACATCGCCTCGGAAGCGGCTTTGAACGGCGACGAGGGCCTGGCATTGCTTCGGAGCGGAAAAGTCCTGCCCTCGCTCATACTGCTTGATCTGAAAATGCCGCGGTTGAGTGGAATTGAGGTCCTTAAAAATTTACGGGCTGATTGCCATTTACGCCGCATTCCGGTAGTTGTCCTTACGAATTCCGAGCTCGAATCCGACCGGGTTGCATCCCTCCAGGCAGGGGCGGATGGATTTCTGCAAAAGACATCCAATCTTGATCGCTTCAAAATGGATATGGAACGAGTTTTAGAACGCTGGTTGGATTAACGGACCAACGGGAGGAATTCGCCGTGCTCGTTCCCATGACTACCAAGGCCAACGCCCTGCTCCGCAAACAAGTGACGGTAAGCATCGGACTCGCCGCTGCGTCGGACCCGGGCATGGACCAGGCAGATAAACTCGTCTATGCAGCCGATACCGCCCTATACGCGGCCAAGAAGCTGGAAAGAAACAGGGTGGAGCCGGCACCGTAACAGAAAAACGCTGGACATCGGTCGTGATCACCGTCCCTAAAGTACGACCGGAATTCGATAGAGTTTCCATTATCGAAACACGTTTAGTAGTAGGTGGTGTGGATGATCGTGAGGACGCCGAAGAGTAACAATTTCCTGTTGAAGTATTGATTAAATCCTACATCCTGAAATCGATAAATTCCCATTCCTCTAAAAATTATATTTCGCCACGTAATAACCAATATTTTGTTTGACACATAAAATGGATGAGCCTAAAATCTGTCATAATTCGTTCTATATTAGCCGCGGTGTTGCTGATTCTGGGCTGTATTTCCCAGGACGCCAGTGTTTGCATGGGCAATCTTGTTAGCTTGTCTCAGGAGCATTGATTACTATCCGATTAGTGTGCATAGTCGTGGGGGGCGATCAATGATAAACTTATACTGGAAGGTCAAGGATCAGACTACAGATATCGAACATCGGCCCTTTGGATCTGAGGCAGAATTTGAGCAGTTCATCTTCTCTAACCAGAGCGTCCTAGGCGGCGACATATCCATCATACACCGCCAAATCAGAACAGGCTCCAAGCAGGGCATTCCAGACATGCTCGGCGTGGATCAAGACTCTCGAATATGCATCATCGAGCTCAAGAACGAGGAGGCTGAAGAGAGTATTCTACCGCAAGCATTGCAGTACGCGATCTGGGCAGAAACCAATCCGGATTCGATAAAGGCCATTTGGCTTGAGAGCAAGCAAAAGCCTGATGGTGTCACGATAGACTGGGATAATCTGGACATCCGTATTATTCTGATCGCTCCGTCCTTCAAACAGGGTGTCGCTCGAATGGCCCGCAAGATCGGCTACCCAGTAGACCTTGTTCAAATCCGCAAATACGCCCAAGACCAGAACGAGTTCATACTTGTCGAGGTCCTGGAGGAGACATCCACCAAAGTGAGTACTACAAAAGTAGCTGGCCAATGGACCTGGGAAACATATGAGTCTGAACACGGAAAGGAAGCTACGGCCCAGTTCCGCAAAGTCGTCGAGATGGTGGACGCATTCGCGCGCACTCAGAATTGGAGCATGCCTTACAATTTAAACAAATACTATACAGGCTTCAAAACTGGAAACAGAGTCGTTTTCAGCGTAGCGTGGGGCGGTACGTATGCGTGGCACCTGAAATTCAAGCTTCCAGAGAGCATTGCGAAGACATTCAAGGGGAAGAGCTGGGAGTTTCAACGCTACGACAACTCCTTCAATGAGGCGCTTTTCCGTCCGTTGAAGGCTGAGAACTCAGATCTCGAAGAGTTGGCACCCCTGTTCAAGGCCGCATACGATGGAGTCACTGGCAAAAAGGCGATAACCTAACATGCCTTTTGGATCTGGTGGCCGGGAGACCGAAAACATGACCCCGCCTCTTGTTTGTCAGATTTTAAAAAATGCCGATCTTCACTCTGCTGTGTGATACCTTATCAGGTCTGCACTTATAAACGTGGAAGGGACATTTATGCATCTTTTAATTCCGTATGTACCGCTTCATAATCACCTCGACCCCGATTTCAGAGAATATTCTTATGGTGATAGTGGTAGCCGAGCGCGCAAAATAAAAAAGGATTTAAACCGTAGCGATTACGTGTTCTTTCATACAACTATCAACTCTAAGAAATTTATCACGGCGTATTATGTTGTCGATAGAGTGCTTGATACTGTCGTCGCTTGCCGAGATAGGGCCATCGTAATGAAATATAAGAATCCTCATATCGTAGAACATTTAGAAGGGAAACGACCGTTGACAAGCAATGATAATGATGCTGTACTATTTGGTGATCCTATTCGTTCTTATGCACTTTATCCGGAGACCGCATGGAATTCGATCAAGCTTCTCATCATGCGGTACCGGTTCAAGAAATTCAGCTGTAGCCGGATAAAGGGACACAACGGCACTCACCTTTATCGCTGGCTGGAGTTAAAACAGCACGTATAAACTGGGTTCGTTTTTCACAAAAACAGACACACTAAACGGGTACGCTACCCATATTTTAAAGTTGTGGGGCGCAGTCTGAAGTAGTGCAGACACGTGATATTACTTTCTTCGTAGCATGGTTCTCTCAACAAGCAAATGCAGAACACCTACAGTCAGAAATAGATTTTGACAGGGAATAAATTAAGTAGTTTAATAATTATATAGATTCGAAAATTTATTCCCGACAAAGCCGATCCTTTCGTGAGAAGGGGTAGGAAAGCGGCGGGTCTTTAGGAAGATGGCCGAGCTGCCGAAGGAAAAACCCTTGGTGGGATCGGCTTTTTTATTTTGGGCAGATCTCACGTGTGGTAAAAAATAAGTATGGAGGGGAACGATTTCGCTGCTGAAGACAGAAACAAAAACCATGGATAAAGGAGGAAGACGAAAAAGATGATAGCCATGACCATTGCACACTCATTGGCCGCGGGCGCGCTTGCCCTCGGCCTCTCTGCGGGATCAGCCGCCTCGGCGCAAGATCGGATGCCCCCAGTTGCGCCAGAGACGTACGATCAAGCGCAGAAGAAGGCGGCAGAAAAGTTCCAAGCTGCACGCAAAGGCCCCGTTTTTGGACCATTCTCGGTGCTGATACGCAGCCCGGAACTCATGAACGCCTACCGCGCCTTCGGTGACTATCTCCGCTTCAAGGCGTCGGTCGGTAACAAGCTTACGGAGTTCGTGATCCTGATCACGGCACGTGAATGGACGCAGGACTATGAGTGGTATGTCCATGCCCCGATCGCTCTGAAGCAGGGCATCAGTCAGGACATCATCAACGCTATTGCGGAGGGACGGCGGCCGTCCGGAATGAGCGAGGACATGGAGACCTGCTACGACCTCACGCTCGAGCTGCATCGTAATAAGCGCGTCGCTGACGCGACCTACACCCGCGCCGTGAAGCTCTTCGGTGAGAAGGGCGTGCTCGATATCGTCGGGATCGCCGGTTACTACACGTCGCTAGCCATGGCGATGAATACGACGCGGATGCCGATCCCGTCCGACGGCAAGCGGCTACTTCGATTTCCAGAGTGAGTGAGGACGATATGTTCGGGCGGCTGGGGATGAAGATCGAGTCCCTGGACTGATTGGCGCATGTCCTTTGATATGTCTAACAGCACGTTCGAGCAGACCGCTGGCTCGCATACGCTCGCCGCGGCTGCTCAACGTGGCCGTTCATGTTTCATCCGGTAACATTCAGAAATTTGAACTGAAAGCCCGTGCATGTTTGTAGGTGGTCTCGAGAAAAATACCGGCGCTGAAGAGTAGCAACTTCCGATCGAAACGTTTGCTGTGAGAGTCTTCCTGAACTAGTTGTAGTTGCCATTTCTCTAAATACTTAATGTTTCATTTCGAATTACTTAATTCCCTGCCTAGAAATAACCTGATGACAGCCTCGATATATTAACAGGGGCATGTCAGTTCCTGAATCCTAATGCGCGTGTTATGGATTCGAGGGCGACACAACAGACATTATGGGACATCCCGTAATCCCAAGAATCCAGACTACCATGTGACTTAAGAACTTCACCGTTCGTCCCTGTTGCAACCTTGGTATCTTGAGACACTGTACGACGTTGATGATGTCAGTCCCCTGGTTGACACCTGCACTGTCCGGTGCTACCTTTTAAACAGGATTATAATTATCCTTATTCATCTACAAACGAATCTGTACGAAGGAAAACACCGCGACGCTTGATCGTGGATTGCACAAAAGAAAGAAGATTTTTATAAATGACATTAATGCCCGTAAAGAGAACTCGACCAACATCGATCTCTACTTCGAGGACCACAAGTACGGATAAGCCGGTCATGCTGACCCACAGTTGGCCGCTGAGCGGCGGCTTCTGAGAGAGAAGCACGGAAGGAGAGCATCATGAATACGGGAGAGAAAGGACGTCACCCATCGATAAGGCAAGTGGCTGTTCAACGCTTCAGCGTTATCTCTTCCATGTCGTTTGAACGTGTTGTCGCAATGATCGAGGCGGCCGTGAGTCATAGAAATGAGTTTTCCGATTGCCGTTTTCTGCGTTTAAGGCGGCGAGCTGGCGTCCTTTTGAACCCCATGAACTACCAGGAGGTGAGTCATGTTCAAGAAAGCGAAGCGTGTAAGTAAGGCGCGATTACCGATATACGTGCTGATACTGGCAGCGATATCCCTGGTAGTTGGCATAACTGTAGGAAGTACTTCGTCCAATTCTTTTGGAGCCAGCACCGAAAAATCCTTTCACCATCTGATGGATGATGCGATGACATCGATGGATCGAGGGATGGAAAACGCCACCATGACTGGCGATTCCGACCATGACTTCGCTGCCATGATGATTCCGCACCACCAGGGTGCCGTCGATATGGCCAAGGCGGAGTTGCTTTACGGCAAGGATCCTGTTCTGCGTCGACTCGCCCAGGAAATAATCGTGACCCAGGAGCAGGAAATCGAGGTCATGCGCATGCGTTTGAAACAGTTCAAAACCCAGTAAGGGGATAATGGCCCTTCCAAGGAGGTGTATCATGTCTTTTAGCATCCAGCAAAAAATAGTCACACTTGCACTTGGTTTGCTGCTGGCCACATCGGCAAATGCTGGCCAGGTGCCCGGCCGCGCCAGCGCGCCGGACATTCCGATCTCTTCTCATGACCGCGTTTATCTCTCGGACCAGACCTCGAACACGGTCTCGGTGGTCGATCCGGCCACGGAGAAGCTGCTAGGGGTAATCCGTCTGGGAGACCCGACCCCAGGCAACTTGAGCCCGCTTTACAAGGGCCAGCTTTTGGTCCACGGCATGGGGTTCTCCCCGGATCATCGCACGCTTGTTGTGGTCTCGGTTGGCTCTAACTCAGTGGCTTTCATCGATACACAGACCAATCACGTCAAACACATCGCCTATGTCGGGCGCGCCCCGCATGAGGCCTTTTTTACGCTCGATGGTAAGGAGGTCTGGGTCACGGTTCGAGGAGAGGACTTCGTTCAGGTGCTCGACGGCAAGACCTATCAACCCACGCGGCGCATCCAGGTGCCCAATGGCCCGGGCATGACAATCTTTTCCCCAGACGGCAAATATGGTTACGTCTGTTCGAGCTTCACGCCGGAAACGGTGGTGATCGACACCAAAACCCACCGGATCGCTGGCCGGATAAAGCAGGCGTCGCCTTTCTGTCCGGACATCGCAGCAACTCCGGACGGCAGACAGGTGTGGTTTACGCTCAAGGACATCGGGAAAACCCAGGTGTTCAATGCAAAGCCGCCCTTCGCCGATATTACCGTGCTGGACACGGGCCCCATTACCAACCATGTTAATATCACACGCAACGCCAACGGCCAATTCGCCTACGTCACCATCGGCGGGCTCAACGAGGTCAAAGTCTTCACTACCACCGATCACCCGGAGCTCGTCGCCACGATTCCGACCGGCGAACTGCCCCACGGGCTGTGGCCCTCGGGCGACGGGACGCGTATCTACGTCGGCCTTGAGAACGCCGACGCGGTGACGGCGATCGATACCAAGAGCAACAAGGTTGTTGCTACAATTAGTTCCGGCCAGTCGCCTCAAGGGATGGTTTATATCCCTAACGCGGTTCCTAGCGGTGAAGGCACTGAAAATCTCTCGCCCATCGGCACTTCAGGTGAAGCAGTTCATCTGACCTTGGCCTCAGTCGGGGCGGGAAAAGCGGAGACCACCGTGGCGGTGAATAACCAGGGACTGGTCGACCTGCTAGAGGCGGCGATCACCGGCCTTGAAGCGAAAAAGCCCTATTTGCTGGCGCTCGTCAACAATGCCGATGGATCGGGCCCCCTAGAGCCGGTGGCGAAGTTCATGACCAATCCGGCCGGAGCGGCGATCGTGGTCACGATCGGACCGCTGCGCAGAGCTGTGCAGGGCAATGAGGGGAGTCCGCACCGTTACCTAGTGATCGCCCCCTTGATCGAAGACAAACCGGGCGCTCCGGTGCAGGTGCAGCGTTGATAATGAAACTGATTGCCTACCGGATCGTACCAGTTTGACGCCTAATCGAGTAAAGGGCGGTGTTTAGCAACCCCTCCTCGGCCCGCTGAGGAAATTTACGGAAACGTGAGGCAGGCTCAAATGGCACAGGGATAAAGAAGCAAAGAAGGGGAGCGACCCGCCCCCGAGGGGCTCAGCAAAGAACGGGTGGAGGCGCTGGTCGACGGCGTTTTTGCAATCGCGCTCACCCTGCTCGTATTAGACATCCGGGCGCCTAACGCTGCGGGCCCGGAGGAACTGCTTGTCGATCTCGGTTTGAAGGAAGAACCAGATGATCACCGACGCCGAGGAACTGGGAGCGGAGCTCAAGACCAAGTTTTTCTCGTTCGTGGTCATCCAGAAAGAGATGGAATCGGTTCAGCATCTGCTCTTCTTTTAAAATGACGTACGACTGCTCTGTAGCGACCGCTGCAGGGCCAGCTTTTTGTTCTTTCACGGGCCCTCCGGAGAGCGTGATAAGCAACAAAGTGTGTACTATAAGTTTTTTTAATTTGACCGTATAAAACCAAAAGTTGTATTATTGTCAAAGAGTTAGGGCTCGCTACGGCGGCAAAAGATCAAAGAATGGACGAAAAGCTTAAGCAGGCACTGGCAGAAAAAAAATCCGCCATCGTGAACCGATGGTTCCACGCGATCGCAGAGACCTACCCCGACAACACCTCGAGCTTCCTGAAACACAACACAAGGCAGGATTTACCAATCCGGTAGGCTACAACACTCGTCAGGGTGTGGATGGCCTTTTTGTAGACAGGAGTTCCCAGAATGAGTATTCTGGGAACCTGAGTAATCATGGCTGGAGCAAGGAGGGCCAATGGATGGAATATGGTTTAAGAGATGTCCTCACTGTGGAAACTATATGAAGAAGACGGATCCGGAGGAGTCGTGCATGTGTTGTGCCTGTGGATGGCAGGAACGGCAGGAACGCGGTGTCCTTTATTTCTGCGAGCTGACGAATAAGTATTGCGACCTCGCGCCGCGGCTTTGACTGTTACCACTGCGTCACTCTGGAAAGTGCCTAAAACGGATTCCCGTCGTCTCTTTTTATCGCGTCACATCTTGCGGGACGTAGTGACCGAAATGGACTTGAGAAATTTGATCCAAGATCCGACTATCTTTCACCTTGTAATCGATGGCCGTTTCGCTTTAGTTAAAGTGCATAATTGTAGGTGTTATCCTCAATCCTTTTTACACTCTATTCCGTCCCTCAGATCGTCTCTTTCCTGATATGCTCTTCCGGCCTATTTTTCGCTTTCCTTTTCCTTCGGCAGAACAGGCGATATGATCTCCACGGGAAGCTCGACAATGTTCTTCAATATCTCCAGTATTCTTGATCCCACCGCCGAAGGGGCGAGGAAAGTAACATCAGGGTTCGAAAGATCGCCGGACACCTTGACGGGGATG
>JAWOJY010000184.1:0-5296 GCA_033854515.1 Nitrospirota bacterium | reverse complement strand
GGCAACGAATGGATGCGGATGGGGAAAGGGAGGCTGGCCATCCCCTTTTTGTCTCTCCGCCTACTCCCTTCATTTTTTCAGAATGTCTTTTTGGTTGCGGACGGCCAGATGGGCCGCAATGGACCGTGCCACAAGGGGGTTTGCGAGGTCCTGCGGGAGCCCCAGGTCCTTCAGCACGCATCCGGACAATCCCATCGGATCGGGTGTGGTAACATTTTCGGAGCACTTCATGACCGCTGCGTGGACGCGCTGAAGATACTGGAGTCCCTCATCCATGCGCTGGTAAACCATGGCCCCCTTCCGGGGTTCGTCCCAGGAAGCGAGGAGATAACGGATGTCCGGAACCGCCTTCAGCTTTTTTATGGAGGCAACCGAGGCCGGGACATCCTCATAGATGGGCGGCTCCCCGGGAACCGGGATGGCGTCTCCTGAAAAGAGCGCATTGTATCCGAGCAGCAGGATGGAGATAGAACCTTTCGAGTGGCCCGGGGTGTGAAACACCTGCAGTTTCAGGCCGCAGCCGAGGTCAAAGACCTCACCGTCTTCGAGCAACCTGTTCACGGCCAGCGACCCGGCCACAAGAGAGTCGAAACCGGGCACCGGTCTCTCCCTGGCCTGCAACTGCACGTTCTCGATCCAGGCTTTTTCCGCGGGGTGTATTGCAACGGCGCATCCCGTCTCTCCCTTTATGGTCCTTGAGGCCCCGATATGATCAGGATGAGTATGCGTCTGGATAATCAGCGAGATATCGCTTACTCTCCGGCCCGTCGTCCTCAGATAATTGAAGATCGCCTCCTCGGAAGAAGCGACGCCGGTATCGATAAGACAGACTCCATTCGTGCCGTAGATGAGATAAACGTAAACGAACCTTTCCACGGTTACGCCCGACGGCGCCGTTATGGAGAATGGGATCTTGATCGCGTGAACATGCTTGTTGATCTGCATTGTTAGAAATTTCCTTTTGCCGAGGTTGTTCTGCGTCTTTGTCCGGTTTCCTCAATCCCGGGACTCCCCACCCCTGACTCCCGACCGTTTTCCCTAGCGATAGGCGGATTTGTCGCCGACGTCGTAGGCGATGGGCATGAATACTTTCCGCAGCGTGAAGATGACGAGCATGACGGCGATCAGGACCAGGCCGTAGGACGCGCCCCGGTCGATGAGGACACCGCCCGAAACCAGGAGCAGATAGACCGGCATGATCATGGCAAGGAGATAGCCCTCGAAGAGCTGGAAGCAAAAAGCCTCCTTCGCCGTCACGAATCCCAGGCAACCGGAAATCGGCAGCAGGAGAAGCGGCCCGTACGGTCCGTGTGCGAGCGCGCCGGACAGGGACCCCTTCCCGATAAAGAGGAGCGCAACAAGACAGCCGATGCCGAGGAAGTACAGGTTCATCAGGAATTTTTTTAACTTGCCTACATACAGATGAATGAAGAACACGCTCATGCCGACGGATGCGTAGAGGCCGTAGGCAAGGATATCCGCCGGCGGGTTGATGACTGCCGTACTGGAACTTGAAGATGCCGTGACAAGGAGAATCGCCAGACAGATAATGACGATGGTGGACAGCACAATACCGGCACGGTAGACCACAACCGTGATCTTATCTTCCCTGGTCAGGGATTGGAACACGACTTTTTCACCCATTGAACATTCCTCCATTCAGAACCTGTTTCACCCCGCACGCTGCCTTAATGAAACCGCGATCAAGCATTTTTTTCCACGGAGCGCTCAGAGAACGCAGAGAAAAAATAAAAAACAGAGAACTTATGTTTGCCGCAAAAAGGCACAAAAGACGCAGAAGTGGATTTCCCCCTTTGGGTTTCTTGAGAATCGTTACGGCTAAAACGCAGGCTCGCCTGTTACCCCTTTTTGGCCTTTTTCCAGAAAGCCAGGTCTTTCATCATGAGTTTGAGAAGTTCACGGGGCGTCATTTCAGAGGCTTCCTTGCATCTGCAGGCGTCGTCTTTGCCCGTCTCCGCTTGCGTCTCTGCGGGTTTTTTCTCTATCCCTGCACCGCCCGGATCAACGGTTTTTTGGTAACGGGTAATCATTTCTTTCCTCGGCTGTATTTTACCTCTCCCGGCAAGAATATGTCAAAGCTTCTCTCACATTAGACCATTCATTGAGATGCAAACATGAATGGATCCGTCACTCAAACAGATGTGTGCCGATCTCCTTGAACCGCGGAAGGTTTTTTCTACGGTACCCCGAACTCTTGACTCCGAACTTTATTCATGGGGCGAAGACTGCCGGATCGGAAGGTCCTCAACTTTTTTGGTTCCCTCGCAATCACACGTCCGCGGCGGCAGGTTTGCCGTGCCCGATCGCTTTTTTTAAAGGCTTCAGGAGAGCAAAGAACGCCAACCCTGCCGCGAAGGACAGGGCGAACATCAGCAGGAAGAAATTCTCCTTGGACATTTTCTCCCAGAACGTCCCAAGATATCCCGACAGGTAGTTGCCGAAAAAGCTCGAGAGGAACCAGACGCCCATCATCATGGAGACGATCCGGGCTGGAGCGATCTTGGTCACCAGCGAGAGGCCGATCGGGGAAAGATAGATTTCACCGATCGTGAGCACGAACGCGCAGGCTGTGAGCCACCAGAGGCTCGCCCTGGGAATGACCGCCAGTTCCCGGGCAGGCGGAATCAGGATCAGGAAGGCCGCGGCAAGCAGGAGGCAGCCGATTCCCATCTTGGCGATGCTCGAAGGTTCTTTTCCGCGGCGGTCCTGCCGGGCCCAGAACATATTCAGCACCGGAACGAGAATGAAGATCATGAGCGGATTGAACGATTGGAACCATGAGGCAGGCATCTCCCAGCCGAAGATCACCCGGTCCGTATCAGCGTCGGCCCAGAGCGCCATGGTGTTGCCCTGCTGCTCATACACGCTCCAGAAAACGATGCTCAGGGCCATCATGACAAAAATCGCGCCGATCTTGAGCCAGTCCTCGTGCGTCATCGGTTCTGAAGACTTCCGCTGTCCGGATTCCTTTTTCTGCATAATCAGATCGGGTGCAAGGTGCTTCTGTCCCCGGAGATACACGAGAAGCCCGGTCACCATGCCGACGCCGGCGGCGGCAAAGCCCCAGTGATACCCGATCTTCTCGCCGAGGGTCCCGCACACGAGGGGTGAAAAAAACGCGCCGAGGTTGATTCCCATATAGAAAAGGCTGAATGCGCGGTCGCGGCGATGGTCGCCGGGAGGGTAAAGCGCCCCGACCTGCGTCGAGATATTCGGCTTGAAGGCGCCGTTTCCGAGGATCAGGAAGAGGAGCGCCGGGAAGAACAGGCTTTCAAAGGCCATCAGGAAATGTCCGATGGCCATGAGCACGCCTCCCAGGATCACGGTCCGGCGCTGCCCAAGGAGCCGATCCGCGAGCATGCCGCCGAAGAGCGGGGTGAAGTAGACAAACCCGGTATAGAGCCCGTAAATCTCGGATGACCGTTCCTGCGTGAACTGCAGGTGCTTGATCATGTAGTAGACCAGCAAAGATCGCATCCCGTAGTAGGAAAACCTCTCCCACATTTCGGTAAAAAAGAGGACATACAGTCCGGCGGGATGTCTCCGGCTTTTGACCATGGTCGCAGTTATGGCTGTTGCGGCGCGCATCTATCGTTCTGAGAAATCAAGTTCAGTTTGCCATCCAGATCAAGATTTTTTCTCCGCGGCCTCTGTGGCCCGGCATGAGCTTAAATCCTCAAATCCTCTTTTGGTTCACGCGGAGGCGCGGCGATGCGGAGAACGGGAGGTCGTTCACGATTCGATGGAGTATGGGAATTTTTTAATCCTCCTCTAACAACCTCGACCCTGACACATAATACATTTTCACAATGTCGTCGTAAATATCTCTGTAACGTTTCAAGTTCCTTTATGGTCTTTGCTCTGCGCGCTCCGCGTCGCCGCGTGAGGCCAATTCTGTCACAATTTCCTATACGCTCATCGAGGGCTCGTAAAAAGCATAATTGTTTTTCCCGTGCTTTTTGACATAGTACATGGCGATATCGGCGTTCTTCAGCAGCGTATCCGCGTCTGCGCCGTTTTCGGGATGGATGCTGATCCCGATGCTGACCGTAATATGGAGCTTGTTCCCGTCCAGTATCATGGGCTCACGAACGTGCGAAAGGATCTTTTCCGCAATTCTGTCGACGTCCTCTTTATGTATAACAGGTGTAAGCAGTATAGTGCACTCGTCACCGCCGATGCGGGCAACGGTGTCCGTACTGCGAACGCATGTCTTCAGGCGGTCCGCCACGGCTGCCAGCATCTTGTCTCCAATACCGTGCCCCAGGGTATCATTGACGGCCTTGAACTCATCAAGGTCCAGAAATAACGTTGCCAGGCGCTCGCCGGTGCGGCGTGCGTTGTTCAGCGCAAGCGCCAGGTGGTCCATGAACAATAACCTGTTCGGCAAACCGGTAAGGACATCATGGGTGGCCTGCCGTCGTATGGTCTCTTCCATCCGCTTTCGTTCGGTGATATCCGAAACGATACAGATGAATCCCGCGACCCGCCCCTCGTCATCCCGCTTGTATACCCAGTCGATCTGGACATCGACGACGCGTCCGTCCTTCGTCAGGTCCCGGCAGAAATACGGTTCGGGCGCGGGCTGCTTTTCGACCAGGTATTGCAGATACCCGGGGAGAGAGTCCTTTTGAGCGCCGGGCTCCATGAGGTCCCATACGCGCATGGTCAGCATCTCGTCTTTGCTGTAGCCCGTCATTTTCGCGAAGTGTTCGTTCACAAAAGTGATGAGACCGTTCGCGTCACACTCTTCCACGCCATTGGGTATCGCTTCGAGCAGCATTCTGAATCTCTGTGCGCTGCTTTGCAGCGTCTCCTCCATCGTCTTTCGCCCGGTGATATTGATATGGGAGACAACCGCGCCTCTGCGGCCGCTTGCCAACGGGGTGGCGTACAGCAGGAACCAGCGCTTCTCGTCCGGAGAGTGGCAGGGATATTCAAGGGTAAAGTGATGGAGAGATCCGCCCAATACCGCTTTGATGCCGGCCAGAGCTTTCGACGCCGCCTCATCGTCCCCGCCCGTCGCCTGCCGGCATATCTCAAGATAATTGAGGCCGACGCTCTGTTCCGCAAGTGCGGGCGCGCCGTTCTCGACCGCGAATCTTTTCCAGGCGTCGTTCACGGCGACGATAGTTCCCGCCCTGTCCAGCACCGCAATGGTGTTCGTGAGCGAACCCAGTATCGCCCGGTTGAGTTCATTACTCGCCTGCAAAGCCTTCTCTGCCCGCTTGCAAGCCGCCTGTACTCTTCTCAAGTCTGCAACCTTCCGACGCAA
>JAWOJY010000183.1:0-2850 GCA_033854515.1 Nitrospirota bacterium | reverse complement strand
GATCATGACCGATTCAACGGAGGTCCTGCCAGAGGAGCTTACCGGTCAAGGCGAGAACCACAGCGATGAACACCGGGCGGATGAAGCGGCTCCCGCGGACGATGACCATTCGGGAGCCGATCCTGGCGCCCAGGAACTGGCCCACCCCCATAACGATCCCCTCGGGAAAAGAGACGGAGCCGCTTCCCAGGAAGAAAAGAAGGGAGACAAGGTTGCTCGTGAAGTTCATGACCTTGGTGTACGCGGTGGCGCGGGTAAGGTTGAACCCGAGCAGGAGAACAAAGGCCATGGCCCAGAAGGTTCCGGCGCCGGGCCCGAAAAAGCCGTCGTAGAAGCCGAGAGCCAGTCCGAACAGAAGGTAGAACGGAGCGCTTCCCATTCTGCGGCGGACGTCTGCCTGGCCGAGCTGGGGCGAGAGAAACATGGAGAGGGCTATGGCAATGAGTAACAGAGGGATCGCGCGGCGGAGAAACGCGGGGTCGAGAGTCTGTACGGCAAGCGAGCCGAGCGCAGCGCCCAGCGCGGTCCAGGCAATTCCTGCAACGCACTCCCGAAGATCCACTGTGCCTGCGTGCGCAAAGTGCAGCATGGCGCTCCCCGAGCCGAAGGTCGCTTGGAGCTTGTTCGTTCCGAGTGCTGTTTGGGGCGGCATGCCGGTCCCCAGGAAGACGGGAAGCGTGATGAGTCCGCCGCCTCCGGCCATGGAGTCGACGATTCCGGCTACGAGGCCGGTTGCGAAAAAAAGGGGAAGTTTCAGAAAAGGGATCATGGACTCGTCATTCGGGGTACCAGGCTCGATGTAGTCAGGCCCGCATATTGTGATGTAAGCGAATTCTAAAGGGACTCTGGTTCATTGTCAAGGATTTGTTCTTTTTCTCCGACTTTGAAGTCTGTAATGCATTTCGCTGGGCACACTTGATCCAGGTGCTGCCGACAATCTTCCCTCACCAATATTCCTTGACAGAGTAGTGTGGCTTGTGCCAGAATCTGTGCATTCGCACGAATGTGCGCGTAATATGAAGCTTTAACGATGGCCTGGAAATGTCCGGAGTGGGACGAGGCGGGTGAAAGAAAAAATCAACTCGGCCCAATTTACCGTACCTCTTCATGATCCACCATTCATACGTGTGCTGAATAACACAATATGATCATAGCATGATCCCCCTTTGGATTAAGATCGCCTATACCGTCTTTACAGTCATCACGGTCGCCGTCTATGCCGTCAAGTACCCGCCTGGGAACTTTCTCTGGTTTTCGGACATCGCGCTGGTGCTGACCGTGCCGGCTCTCTGGTTCGAGAGCAGTCTGCTCGCCAGTATGATGACGGTGGGGGTGCTGATTCCCGAAGCGTTCTGGAACATCGGGTATTTCGGCAGGCTGTTGACCGGGAAACGGCTGGGCGGGCTGACGGACTATATGTTTGACGCGGGCTTACCGGGGTACCTCCGGGCACTTTCGCTGTTCCATGTTTTTCTTCCGTGGCTCCTGCTCTGGATGGTCGGCCGGCTCGGCTATGCGCGGCAGGCATTGATCGGGCAGACGATCCTTGCCTGGATCGTTCTTCCGCTGACCTACCTATTCGTTGATCCGAAATTGAATGTGAACTGGGTGCACAGCCACGGCAGCGATGGTGAGCGGCGGCTGCCGCCTCTCATCCGCCTTGGCCTCTTGATGATCGGATTTCCTGTGCTTGTATACCTTCCTACCCATGTGCTTCTTCAGGCGCTGTTCCGCTGAAAACGCGGGGACGTTGTTGCACCCGTTTCGCGCTGCTTGTGATCAATATCTCATTGTGATAACAACATGGAATTTTTGTTATAATTTGAGTAGAGAAAAAGTTTTCGTGGAGCCCCTCCCGCGGATTACGGCGCATTACCTCCGGCAGGAGCGGGGATTGCGAGTCGCGGGATTCACAAGCAAACATGACAAACGCAGTTAAAAATTTCTTTAAACTACCCACCCTTTTATGCCTCATTCTGGGGCTTTCAGGCTGCGCCGCGATCGGCCCAGCCGTCCCCGCAGCAGCAGTAAGCGGCGGCGCAGCCGGCGTAAACTATTCAATCACGAACAACGCCTACAAAACCATCAGCTACCCTGTTGCTGATGTCGAAACCGCTCTCAATAAGGCGCTCGAAAAGATGGACATAAAAGAGACGAAGTACGAGAAAGGGGAGAATAAAGTCAGCATTTCGGCGGCCACAGATACTCTTGATATATACATCGACCTTGAGAAGGTAACGCCGACAGTGACGAAAATCGAGGTCAGTGCAAAAAAAGGAATCTTCTTTAAGGACAAATCCACGGCAACAGAGATCATAGTGCAGACAGAAAAGAATCTTGAAGTGAAGAAGTGAGGATGTTGTGCCGGCATGTTCAACGGCGTCTTTCGCGTCAGAGCTGCGAGGCGTCAGGAAAACGCGGTTGTTTCTTGTTTTGTATTTCCAGAACCCGCTGCATCCCGTGAACGGGTCCATGCTTTGCCATGCGTGAAAAATGCCTGTTAAAGCAACAAGCCTGAACAGCACAGCGGAGCGTGAGTGCTGCGGGTGGGTGGAACGATCTGAAAAGCTGAAGACCAGAGGGCATGCTTGCAGGGACCCGTGAACGGCGGTGCAGAAAAAAGAAAAGGATCTCGCACCTCCTGAACGATTCTTCTGTTTTATTTATAACTATATTTGCTCAATTCACGAAATCTACCCATTTGGATTGGAGATGATCCAATGTTCTTATGGCAGGCATGTATGTCGATAAAATCGAACATTCATCCCGTCGGCCGATAGCAGGGAGGTCATACTCGTGTGTAGAAATATCAAGCCCCTCTTCAACTTCGTACCCCCGGTAACGGACGAA
>JAWOJY010000182.1:0-4867 GCA_033854515.1 Nitrospirota bacterium | reverse complement strand
TGGACGTCGTCGGCGTCGAATTGAACGACCCGGAAATTTTTAAGGACTGCTACACCGTGCTCAGGCCCGTGTACGATCCCTACTTCGCCGCTCTGGCGCGCTCCCGGGGCGCGATCCACATCACCGGGACCACGGTCACCTCGCTCATCCGGAAAAACGGGAAGGTCACCGGCGTGCAGACGAACCGCGGGCCGCTCTATGCGGACGTGGTTTTTATCGCCGAGGGAGACGCGTCCCATCTCGTTAGATCCGAACGGCTCGAACGAGTGACGCAGCCCCACTACCTTCAGGGCGTGAAGGCCGTGCTTTCGCTCAGGCCGGAGGAGATAGAAAAGCGGTTCAGGCTGGGTCCGGGCGAAGGCGCGGCGTACGAGCTGCTCATTCGGAACCCCGCGATCGGCGGCAGGACGGCGCGGCTGAACGTGGGCGGCTTCATCTATACGAACCGCGACAGCCTGTCCGTGGGCTACGTGGTCCCTCTCGATAACATCCGGAACAGCTACCGCGGCGGCCACGACTCGCTCTTCGAATGGATGCGGGGTCTTCCGTACCTGCGCGAACTCACCAAAGACGCGCCGCTCTCGGCGTACGGCGCCAAAATCATCAGGAGCGGCGGCTGGCGTGAACGGCCGGCGCTCGTCGAAGACGGTCTGGCCGTGGGAGGCGCGTCGGTCGGGCTCGGCGTGGACATCCCCTTCCCCAACTTTACCGGCCCGGCCTCGGCCACGGGACTCTACTTCGCCAGGGCCGTCAAGGAACTGCTCAAACGCGGAAAACCCTTCGACGCAAAGAACATCGAAAAAGCTTACCTTTTTCCGCTCCGCGACAGCGTGTACGGCAAGAACGCGCTGTACCTTTCCCGATGGCCGGGCTACTTCGGCAGATCCCGGGTGCTCTTCGGAAGGACCGCGGACGTTGCCTGCGGCACGGCAAGGTTTCTCTCCACGGGAAGCCTGGTCGAGACCGGGAGATTTCTGAGAAGCCACATTCTCTCGGTGCGGGGGCTCAGGGAATTGATCTCGGACACGTTCAGGGCGCTCGGCGCGCTCAGGCTGCGCCGGCCGTTCGTGAAGTCGGCAATCAATCCTCTCACAATCGGTCACTGGGTTCTAAATCTCGTGAAGAAAAACCCGGCGCGTGATGTCAAGCTCGGCATTATTCTCCATGTCAACGGCAGGGACGTCGATGCCGCGTCGCTTCCCTGGCCCGCCGGGTCATTGATAACCAGGCTTTCTCCCGCGCTCGGCCGGGCCCTCGAACTCATCTATGCCAACGACGGCAGGCCGATGCAGCGGAAATTCGAGCAGGCGGTTCGCGTAATGATTCGCGGGTTGAAAATCACCGACTTCGCTGTCCTTCCCGCCTTCGCGCTCTCGCTCTTCTTCATCGCCCTGGGCACCGCTGTTTGGGACGCCTTCCGCTACTACGTCCTTAAAACACCGGTGGAGAAGCTCCTGGCCGAGCCGGTGATGGCTTACGGGGAATCGTTGCGCAGGTTGCGCGACCTCGATGCGGTCAAACCCCCGGTCAGCCTCGACGCCAAACTCGCCACGAACACGTACCGGACGGACCCGGCGTCTCATATCAGGACACTCTGGCCCGAGGCCGTCACCGCCCATTCCGACATGTCGCAGGCCGGGCTCTGGTGGGTCTGTCCCGCGCGGGTCTATGTCTACGACGCGCCCCCGCTTGCCGGCCGCGGCAGGGTCACGGTCAATTTCGAAAACTGCGTCAAGTGCGAGTCCTGCTGGCGTGCCGAGCCCGGCCGTGTGCAGTGGGGAAGACATACCGACCACAAGCTCATCTACCGTCCCGAGAGCGCGGCAATAGACGGATTGCTCGATGCTTTGAGGGAAAATCCCTCTTCAGTTCCCTTTGACAAAAGGGGAAACAGGGGGATTGAAGTTACCGATGAAAAACTGTGGCACCTGGACCGGGAGATTCGCGATCTCTGCAGCGCATGCTTGAACGCCGGCGCCGCATTTCAGGACGCCGTCGCCAAGCTTCCTCCGGCGGCGGACAAGTCCAGAAAGGAGTGGCCGACCGCGCTCGGACTCAGACTTGCCGGGAGACTCTCGAGACTCGAGACCGCGCTCAGCAACGACGGCAGGCCTGACGCGGCGCTCCAGGTCCAATCCGACAAAAAGGACATAGAACTGCGGCTTTCCGAGGGAAGCCTTTTCCATGCGCTCTACTGCAGCCGCAGGCTCGAGCAGCGGCTCCGGGCGTGGATTTCAAATCCCTCCCCGGACACGTCCTCTCTCCCTGCATTCGCTCCCTCCCCGGGGGCTGAATTGAAGGCGAAGGCGAGGGATGCCCGCCTCTTGAAAAAGGGGGAGCGAGGTGGATCTGCTTTTTCCTATGAAAGTGTTTCCCGCATTTTCTCGGACAGGGTCGTAAAGCAGTGGGAAGACGGGCCCATGCCCGGAGAATGGGAAGAGACGCTGCGGCGGTTCATCTTCGATCATCGGGATGCCGGCCCGGCCGTTGTTCGCGCGCTCTCGTCGGTGAACCCCGCTCTCGGGCTGATCGCCGCCCGCCAGATGCAGGCGCTCAGCATGCTCACGGTATCGGGCCTGGAGCCTGAACCGGGCGTCTGCGCCACGTACGCCGACAACATCGAGATGATGGATTCGGGAGACGCAGTGAATATAAAGGGGACCGTGCGCCTTGTTCCGACTGCCGCCGCACACTCGCTCCTGCTCGCGTCCCGCGGCAGGGGCTTTATCGTTCCCCTTGCGTCTGAGGGTGTACGGGTGACCCCGACGCCCGCAATCGGGTTCAGGGCAGCGGGCCTTGCTGAAATTTCCTGTGACTGCGCGGTGAAGAAAAGCTCCATCATCGCCGCGCCTGAAGAGACCGCGCCCGACCCGTTGTTCTACCTCGCGATCGCCCTCGGCGCGGGCGATTACCTCTGCGTAAGGGTCAAGGAACACGCTGCCGGGAGGATACAGTTCCCGGGACAGATGCTCGACACCGAGGGCAGGGACGGCATAGCCAAGCTCGGCGCGGTCAAGGCCATGATCGCACGGACCGAGGCATGGCGGTTGCTGCTTGAAATGCTGTTCGGTGCCGCCACCGGAGGGGTGAAGCCCGGCATTCCGGATGATGACTTCGACCATCTGTGCGCGGCGCTCGCTGCCATGGCCTTCGGTCCGGAGTGGGGACAGATGGGCTACGACTCCGGCCAGGTCTTCGGCGGCTTTGCCTATTCGGAAGACGACCTCCTTTCGCGTTTTTACCGTGACAGCGCTCTTTTCAGGTTCCTCGCGCCCGGCCACGGCGCGTCCGCACGGCTTCACGCCGGCAGCCCCGGCGCGCCCCTGGACGAGTTCCTGCCTTTCGCCCTCGGCAGCTTGAAGGGGATTCATGGCGAACCCGTCGAAAAACTCGTCAGGCTCTGGTGGGATGTTCGGAAAAGATATGCGGCCCTGCCTGCCGGGGCGGACGAGTCACTTGCAGGCGAGGCCGAAGCGCTTCTTCTCGGCATTCGCGGCCTTCTGGTGAGAACGGAACAGGGACTGAACGAAGGAACCAGCATGGAGACGGAGGCCGCCGCCGTCGAGGTGCTGCTCTCCCTTGCGGACGGCGCCGTCGCAAAGGCCGGGATGTCCGCAGGCACAGGCCGCGTATCTCCTTCCGCCGTCTTTCCGGTGGAACCCGCGGGGACCCCCGCCGAGCTCGACATGGACTACGAAACGTTCTGCACCGCGCCCGGGAAGTCGTACAGATCGGGCAGCTTTCTTACGACGATCTTCGACCGCTCGCCGCGCTTCGTGCCCGAGATGCAGCTTCACGACGCGAAACTCAGGAATCGCTGGCTCGAGCTCTCCGACTGGTTCAAGAAGAACTGCGGCGAAAAAACATTCGACGGGTTCAATCTTGAGCGCTATATCGAGAAGATCCACCGCCTGCCCGACGAGATCATTACCGCGGCCAAGGAAAACAGGTGGCTTGCAACCTACATTCCGCAATCCGAGGACGGCCTGGGCTGGCGCAAGGCGGAATATTATATTCTGAATTCGGTGGCGGGCAGCTTCGGCGACGCCGCCATCGATCTCCTGATCATGGCGAGCACGAGCATCGGCACAACGCCGATCCTCCTGGGCCTCGAAGACGAACTCCCGCGGGTGCGGGAAGAGCTTGCCCCGCTCGCCCAGGACGAGACAAAGCTCGGAGAGATCGGCGCGCGGCTTGCGCAAATCATCCGGTCCTTCTCCAACCCAAACCCCGCGTGGATCAAGAAGGAATATGAGGCGGTCATGAAGCTCGTGGACGCGCGCATCCGCCATACACGCGTGGTGAAGTACCTTGCCGCAAACTTCCTCCGGGCGTTCTATGCAGCGGGAATTGCCGGGCGACGCGGTGATTTCGCCGGCTTCATGTCGAACCTCAAACACGCCGGAGCCTTGTTCGAAAAGGTCATGCCCGATGTGCGCGCGGCGCTCGACGAACTCCCCCGGCGGGAGCGCTGCCATAAACTGTTCCTGCGCTATCTCGGCCACGGCGGGGTGAGCGCCTTTGCCCTGACCGAGCCCACCGCCGGGTCGGACTCGGGGGGCGTCAAGACCACGGGCCATGTGAAGAGCGCGAAACTCACGCCTCTGCCGGACGGCAGGTACGCCTTTTACCTCGTTCAAGGCGACGAGAAAAGCCTGCGGTATATGATCGATATGGACAGGATCGCTTTTACGGGCCGCGATGTCGCGTATGTTACGCCCGACGGGCAGAAAGCAGCGGTCAAGTATGACAGGTATGATTACGCGACCGACCAGGGCCTGCGCTATTACGTTTACCAGGGCAGGGAGTGCGAGTTCCACGATATCGGCCAGGTCCGGAAAACGGATTCCGGCCCCGGGTACGAATA
>JAWOJY010000181.1:0-4850 GCA_033854515.1 Nitrospirota bacterium | reverse complement strand
AGAAAAATATAAAGCAAAAGGGCATGCAGAGGCGGCTAAGCGATGAGCTGCCCAAAAAAACAAAGGATCATAATCTTCTCTGGTGTATAGAAGGTTGGTTCATAGGTTTACTTACCCATTCAAAAAGGAGAAAATCCTAATTATTATCAAACAGGTTGAGCGGCACCCTTCCGGAGAAAGGAGATACGTCCATGGAAGACATCAAGCGCATCCTCGTCGTAAGCAGGATGATGAACGCCGACAGAAAGGCCGTTCATTCGGCGGTCTTCTCTTGAAGGAAGAGCGGAAGGGACCTGCCGCGAGCGATCAAGGGCTTCATGGCGCGGAAACCCGTTATGGGGCATCCTTGCATTGCCCGTCCCCGCGGCGATACCGTCATCTCCGCGCCTGCGTTTCCGCGGGAATGATGTCGAGAACGATCTTGTCCGTGCCGCGGAGAAGCGTAACCGGAAATTTCCCGCCGACTTTTTCTTCCGTGAGCATCCGGTGCAGCTCATCGATGCCGGCCACGGAATTGCCGGTAAACCCTACGATGATATCTCCTCTTCGCAGTCCCGCCTTCATCGCCGGACTGCCGTCCTCGACTGAGATTACCATGACCCCGCTCTCTTCGGACAGATCGTGGAAACGCACGACACGCCTCGAAATGTCGATATTCTGCCCGACCACTCCGATCCAGCTGCGCGTGATCTTCCCGTTCTTTATGAGGCCGGCGGCGACGTATTGCGCGGTGTTGGCGGCGATGGCGAAGCATATGCCCTGCGCGGGCAGGATCACCGCCGTATTGACCCCGATCACTTCCCCTCGCGAGTTGACGAGCGGCCCGCCCGAATTCCCGGGATTGAGCGCCGCATCGGTCTGGATCACGTTGTCGATGAGCCTGCCCGAGACGGCCCGTAGCGACCGTCCGAGCGCGCTCACCACTCCGGCGGTCACGCTGTACTGGAAGCCGTAAGGGTTCCCTATTGCGATCACGAGCTGGCCTACACGAATGGACCGGGAGTCGCCCAAACTCACGGCCGCAAGATTCGGCGCGTTGATCCTTATCACCGCAAGGTCCGTGTCGGGATCGTCGCCCACAATGCGGGCCTCGTAACGGCGTCCGTCGGGCAGGGTCACCTCAAGGCCCACAGCGTCATGCACAACGTGGCTGTTCGTGAGGATGAAACCGTCGGGCGTAATGATGAAGCCCGACCCGGTTGCATGCGTTTCCGAAAGCGCGTCGCGCCCGGGCCTTCGTCCGCCGGCAGCCCCCAGATGGACTTCGATATTCACGACCGACGGGCTGACCTTTTCGGCTGCGCCCACGACGGCCCGTGAATAAGCGTCGAGCAATCCATTATCGTCTGCCGGAGAAGCTTCTTCACGCGCCTGCGGCAAGCCTGTTTCCACCGCGTTGTTGGATATATGTTCAAGAAAACCTTTCATAGTCCCTCCTTTCTATATCATAACACCGCCGTCAAGTTTGCTATAATTTCTCTCAGAGGGCCTGTTGCACGAACACCTGACCGCCACTCTGAACCATGACCTGAAGTAATATCGGGGCCTGCGTTTTCAGGACCTCGCAACTCAAAGGAGTAAGATGACGAACGGACGTGATTTACTCGAGACGGCGGTTGAAGCGCACGGAGGGCTTCAGAGATGGCGCTCGGTCCGGGAAGTAAAAATCCGCGTCAGGACGGGCGGGATCGCCCTTCCGCTCAGGTTCAAACCTGCGCCGTTTAAATCCTGTGCCGTACGTGTTTCCACCAGCGTGCCGAAAGCGGCGATCGCTCCCTATCCCCGAAAGGGACACCAGGGGATTTTCGAGAACGACACCGTCGCGATCGTCGGGCCGGACGGCGCTGTTGTGAAAGAACGCCGCGATCCTCGGGCCGCCTTCACTGGATTTCGCAGAAAAATTTTCTGGGATGACCTCGATGCCCTTTACTTCGGGGCATACGCGTTCTGGAATTACCTCAACCTGCCGTTCCTGCTGTCGGGACCCGGCTTTGAGCTGCGCGAGATGGAACCATGGGATGAGGACGGGGAACGCTGGAGGAGGCTCCACGTGGTTTTCCCGGACGCGGTGCCGACCCACTGCAGAGAGCAGGTTTTCTACTTTAACCCAAAAGGGCTCCTGGTGAGACATGACTATACCGCAGAGGTTTTCGGACGGTGGGCCAGGGCGGCGCACTACAGCGGCGTACATACGGAGAACGAGGACCTCGTCTTCCCCGCCCGCAGGCGGGTCTTCCCGCGATTGCGATCAGGGCGTGCGCTCTTCCTCGTAACGCTCGTATCGATCGATATCGATGATATTGAAGTTATCGCCGGCTGAGGCAGCGGGGCGTGAAACCTTTTGCGCTCACTTGCACTCTTCGTTTTCCTTGCACATCCCATCCTCGGACGAGGGTTGAATGACCTCGAACGTCTTGCCGCCGGCATTAAGAAGATTTTCCGCTTTCCCTTGACCGCTCTTTTCAGCCTTCGGGTCCGCCTTCCGGACGGCCGCGGCCGTCCCGGTCGGCGAAGTTTCCGGCCGTGCGCCCTCCTGCGCCTTGCAGTGCAGGTAGCTTTCGATTGCGTCTTTTCCGGTCAGAAAGGTCTTCTCGTACCCCTTATTGACGTAGAGCGTCGGCACGTGGTCGATGCCCATGCCCTTCAAAAAGGCGGAGTATTCCGTTACGAGTACGTGCTTGACCGGGATTTTATTGTCATCGATCTCCTTGATGACCTGGGAGCAGTACTTGCAATCCTTGCTGTAGAACAGGACAAACTGCCCGTCGTCGGGAATATGCGCCGCGCCGCCGGCCGGCAGGACCAGGTACAGGAGGCTGAAAACGGCGGCCATGGCCGCGAAGCCCGCGATGATTTCCCGTTCGCCGGAGAAAAGCCTCAGCAGTCCGAGAACGACCAGCAATCCGAACACGGTGAGACAGAAGAGACAGGGCGCGTGAATGCTGAAAGCCTGGTAGCCCGTAAAGTACCCTTCGCTTGCCAGGGCCGTGATCACGATAAGATTGATGTACTTTGCGAAGCCTTCCCGGCCGGAGCCGAGGTTCAGGGCCGCGAGCGCCGCCAGTCCGGCGAACAAGAGGAGCCCGATGAGCAGCATGGAAACGTCGCCGAACCTCGTGTACTGTGCCACCACCTTGCACCCTTCGGTGTAGCATATGCTTGCGCCGAAGATCTGGAGGACCAGTTCGGTCAGGATGAACAACGCCCCTGCCATGCTGACGCCAAGAAATATTTTTTCGATACGTTTCCGCCGCTCGTGCATTTTAGGATGCTTCCCCCTTTTTACATGTTACCTTGTTGGTTGCTAAGGAGTCCGGTTTAGGCGTAAGCGCCTCAACGCCTATAGTACTACTTTTTTTCTTTTTCCGCCGTAAAAAACGACCGCGCTCAACTACCTTCCGGAAGGAACATATCCACTCTCGTGCCTTCGTCCGGCCGGCTCATGATCTCCACGGTGCCGTTCATCTTGGCGAGCATCTTCTTCACGATGACGAGGCCGAGGCCGGTGCCGTGTTCTTTGGTGGTGTGGAAGGGCTTGAAGAGGTCCAGCAGCTTGCCCTCAGGTATACCGTGCCCGTTGTCTTCGACCCGTATCCGTACCACGCCGGCGGTGGCGGTTCCTGACACGTTGATCGTGATGCGCGGGTCTTTCCGCCCGTTCAGGGCGTCGGAAGCATTCGCGATCAGGTTGATCAGAATCTGCTGCAGGGCGCGGGGGTCGGCATGGACCTTCTCCGCCTTCGAATCCACACAGGTCTTGATCTCGATTCCTTTTTTCGCGAAATCTTCCGACACGAGCGCAAGAAATTTTTCCATGAAAGACGGCACATGCAGGCTCTCGAGGTTCATGTTTTCGTACATGTTGAAGCTTTTGAGCGACTTCAAAAGGTACTCGATCCTCGAAACCTGCGACATCATCCGGTCCACATACTCCCGTATCTTCTCTTTCGGCATCGCGTCCAGTTTGTCCTGCAGGATGCCCAGGGTCATGACCATGGCATTTACGGGGTTGCCGATCTCGTGCCTGACTCCGGAAAAGATGTAGCCGATATTGTTCATGGTGTCCACCGCCTCGGCAACGGACTCAAGCCTGAGCTTTTCCGTCACGTCGCGCTTGATGGACACGTAGTTGATGACTTCGCCTGCAGGGCCTTTGATCGTCGAATAGGTGCAGTCTTCATAATAGAGAGAACCGTCTTTCTTCTTGTTGATGAGGCGTCCCGTCCAGACTCCGTCCCGCCGGAGCGTTTCCCGGAGGTCCCGGTAAAACGACTCGTCCTGCTTACCGCTGTCGATGATGTGGAGATCGCGACCCGCGGCCTCGTCCCTGGTGTATCCCGTTATCTTTTCGAACGTCGGGTTTACGTACTGGATCACGCCGCGGGAATCGGTTATGACCACGCCGTCGGCCGCGGATTCGACCGCCGCCGAAAGGCGCAGGCGTTCTTCTTCGACACGTTTTCTCGCACGGCGCACCTCGGCGTCGCGAAGCTCACGCTCTATGGCCGGAACAAGCCTCGCAAGATTGCCTTTGAGAATATAATCATGCGCCCCTGCTTTCATCGCTTGAACTGCGATGTCCTCGCCTATATTGCCCGAAACGATGATGAACGGCAGGTCGAGCCCGCTTTCCTCGAGAACGTTCAAGGCGTCGAAGCCGCTGAACCGGGGCATGACGTAGTCCGATATCACGATGTCCCATTCCCGCCGGCCGAGCGCCTCCTTCATCGCCTCGCGCGTTTCCACGCGCTCGACGTCGGGCTCATAGCCGCTCCTCTGCAGCTCCATGAGCAGGAGCAGAGCATCGTCTTCCGAATCCTCGACTATCAACACACGAAGCGGTTTACTCA
>JAWOJY010000180.1:0-6175 GCA_033854515.1 Nitrospirota bacterium | reverse complement strand
AAAGAGGCGATTCCGAAGATGGCGTACCCCGAGAAGAGGACGATATTCACGTTGATCCAGAACGGCCTTGGTTGGAAGAGCACACGAATCATGTTTCATCCCTTCCCCCTCATGTATCATTCCCGGTGCCGAATCACTGGATTACACACATTATATTGCTTTTCCAGGAAGGAAGCAATGGAGTCGGGGGGGATCGATGCGCTGTTTCTCGGTCTGATCGAACAGCCCCAAGATAACTCTTACGCAGCCCATGCGTTGCCGCAAAGAAAAAGGCCGGAAAGAATATCCCTCCGGCCTTGATAAATGCGCGCTATGCAAGCGGTGCAACAACGTCCGCACGATGTTTGTTACTCCTTGAGAGACGCGGCAGCTCTCATTTTTCCCGGCCCCAATCGGCTCTCTGGGAAAACCTCTTAGTAGCGCGCGTTCGTGCCTTGGCGGCCATTTCCGCGCGACTCCTCGGCGGTGCGCTGGTCTCAAGAGAGTTAAGCAAGTCTCGGGAAGCCGCTGCCACGCCCTCAACCGCAGCGTTGAAGACGGCTTCGTTGGCCATCGACGGCTTGTTGAAACCGCTCACTTTTCTGACAAATTGCAGTGCGGCCGCGCGAATTTCTTCGTCCGTTGCTGGAGGTTCGAAGTTGAAGAGGGGCTTGATATTTCTGCACACGAGTATAACCTCCCTATTATCGGCCGACGGGATAAATGTTCGATTTTATCGACATACGTGTCCAATAAGAATATTGTGTCTTCTTCTTACTGAGTGGGTAATAATTACGGGGAAACAGCATCCTCGCATGCTTGGCTTGTGATAACACCTTTCTCAATTCGCCCTGCTTTTATTTTTTTCTGCAGCCCGTTCGCGCTGCGCTGCCGGCATGCCGTACGGTTGCGGTTTTCTGAAGTCCTGCACAAATGCCCGCAGCACTTACGCTTACGCACGTGCTGTCCGGCGTGGTCGGATTGCGGATGTTTTGTGAAGCATGCTTAGGCATCGCGAGCGCTCGCGGGCCGCAGGGGGCCGGGGAACTGCGAGAACCGGAAATACTTTTTTGCTTTTCCCCTGCGCCGGGCGGCTCTGACGCGAAAGACGTGTTTCAGCATGCGGTATTCGAGGGTAATAGAGAGAAAAGACAAAAGCAGCGCGGCCGAAGGGGAAGCGCTGCCGGGATACAGGAACCAGGAAAGAAACCTGAACCAAGACACCGGCATGCCAACGCGGCTAAGCGATGAGCCGCCCAAAAAAGACCACGGCTGGTGCGGGGACAAAGGGTATCTGTTCCAGAAAAGGCATTACTTTACCCACTCGTGTTGGAGATGTTCCAAAATATTATACACCGCTATCTAAGCAAGAGTACGCAGCTTTTCTATTGCATTCCGTCATGCCTGCCATTACTATAGTCCCGTGAATTCCTATCCCATAGATAACATTCTTCCCAGGCTGAAGGACGCTGTCCTCGACAACCCCGCAGTCATCCTCCATGCGCCGCCGGGGGCAGGCAAGACCACCCGCGTTCCGCTTGCGCTTCTCGACGTGCTGCCTCCTGAAAAGGGCCGCATCGTCATGCTCGAGCCGCGGAGGCTCGCCGCTGTTTCTGCTGCGCGCTGGATGGCGAAATCGCTCAACGAGCAGGTGGGCGAGACGATCGGATACACGATACGCTTCGACTCGAAGGCCTCAAAGAAGACGCGCATCGAAGTCGTCACCGAGGGCATCCTCACCCGCCGCATTCAGTCCGATCCCGGCCTCGAAGGTGTAGCACTGGTCATCTTCGATGAATTCCACGAGCGGAGCATCCATGCCGACCTTGCGCTTGCGCTCTGCCTCGATGTTCGCAAAGCGCTGCGCGAGGATCTGAAACTCCTCGTCATGTCCGCCACATTGGACTGCGGCCCAATCGCCTCGCTCCTCGGCAACGCGCCGGTGGTTGCCTCTGCCGGGAAGGCCTTCCCCGTTGAGGAACGCTATCTTGCCGTCCAGGGAGGCCCGCTCTCCAGGCGCGTCGCCAGCGCGGTCAGGACCGCCCTGCGCGAAACCGAAGGAGACATACTCGTGTTTCTCCCCGGCTCCGGCGAAATACGCGACTGCGTCAGGGCGTTGAACGAAGCGCTCGACGCGCGGGAAGAAGGCGTCAGTCTTCATGCTCTTTACGGTGATCTTCCCTTCGAGGAACAGGAGCGCGCCATCCTTCCGTCAAGGGAGAAGAGGAAGATCGTCCTTGCGACGAATATCGCCGAGACGAGCCTTACCATCGAGGGCGTTTACGTGGTCATCGACAGCGGCCTTACGCGCAGGCTCCAGCACGACCCTTCGACGGGCATGAACCGGCTTGTGACCGTCTCCGTATCAAAGTCGTCCGCGGAACAGCGCAAGGGCAGGGCCGGACGGCTCGGCCCGGGCGTGTGTTACCGCCTCTACAGCGTCCACGATTTCCGGGGCATGCCTCCCTTCAGTCAGCCCGAGATGCTTCTGTCCGATCTTACCCCGCTCGTACTCGAACTCGCGGTGTGGGGCGTGAAAGACCCGAAGACGCTCTCATGGCTCGACAGGCCTCCTGAAAAGGCCTGGGAATCCGGCCTGGGGCTCCTTCAAGGCCTCGGCGCGCTCGATCGTACGGGTTCGGGCACGCCTCTTGGACAGGCAATGGTCCGCCTGCCGCTTCACCCGCGGCTCAGCCGTCTCATGATGCGGGCGCAGGAACTCGGCTGTGTACGCCTGGGCGCGGACCTCGCCGCTCTGCTTTCGGAGCGGGACATATTCCGGCGCGGACCCGCGGACCGCGTTATCAAAGAGCCGGACCTTACGGAGAGGGTCGATATGCTCGGGCATTGGCGCAAGGGAAATGAAACTAGCGAAAGCGTGGACCTCCCGGCGCTCAGGAACGTGGACAGGGTTTCAAAGCAGCTCGTGCAGATGGTCTCCGAAGGGCCGGGAAAAGCCCTGAACGGCGCCGCTGCCGCCGACGTCGTCTCCCGGCTCCTTATCTGCGCCTTCCCCGATCGCGTCTGCAAGCGGCGCGAAGAAGCGGGCGGACGGTTCGTCCTCGTCAACGGAAAAGGGGTGCGCCTTTCTCCGGACAGCCCCCTTGGTAACAGCCCCTACATCATCGCCGTGAATGTCGATGCCGGCGAGAAGGCGGAAGGCTTTGTCCGGGTTGCCGCGCCGGTCACGGAAGAGCTTATCCGGGGCGAATGCAGCAGCCGCATCGAGACTGTGAGGAGAGTGGAATGGGACCCGAAGGAAGGCAGGATCGCGGCTGCCGTGGAAGAGCGGCTCGGGGCTCTGCTCCTTTCAGTGCGGCCATTCACTCCCGCTGACGAGGAAGCAGGGCCGATACTGTGCGACGCGATCAGAACAACTCCGGACATCCTTACCTTCAGCAAAGTGGCGAGGCAGTTCCAGGGCCGGGTGGCTCTCGTGCGCAGGGCCTTCCCCGAAGAGAGCTGGACCGATCTTTCCGATGAGCGGCTTTTCTCCAGGCCCGAGGAATGGCTCCTGTCCTGGCTCGGTAACATACGCAGCGCCCATGATCTGGCCGGGCTGAACGTCCTTCCTGCGCTCAAGGCGATGCTCTCCTGGGAGCAGCAACGGCTTTTGGACGAACGCGCGCCGGTGTCGATTGCCGTCCCGAGCGGCAACCGCGCGGCGCTCGATTATACCGCCGGAGATCAGCCGGTACTTGCTGTAAAGCTTCAGGAGATGTTCGGACTCGCCGACACGCCGGTGATCGCAGACGGCCGGATAAAGGTGCTGCTCCACCTGCTTTCGCCCGCGCGCAGGCCGGTCCAGATCACGCAGGACCTCAAGGGGTTCTGGAACAATGCTTACCAGCAGGTCAAAAAAGATTTGAAGGGCCGCTACCCCAGACATCCGTGGCCCGACGATCCGTGGAACGCCGTCCCGACGCGTCGTACAAAACCGCGAGGAAGCTGAAGTGATCAATCACATCGTGCGGTGTCCTCTATCGCCGTCCTCCAACTTTTGTCATATGAGAAGTCATACCCCGAAAATACCCCTTTTCCACATTGACATTTTCTTCAGTAATTGTAAATTAAATATATAAATACATGTTATGAAGGATTGAAGCTTTAGTTGCATGTGGAAGGTGGCTTCCTTCTGTTCTTCGGGCCACGCAAGGCGAAGTATAACGCTCGGAAGTCACTGAAGTCACTCACTAATGATGAAATCCGCCATACATAACCTGTCCCGCCCGGACGCATGCTCTCTTCTCGAACTGATCCAGGAGAGCCTCGCCTGCAAAGATCTGGATGCATTCAGGACACTCATGACCAAATTGAAGACGCTGATCGCCTACGATTTTGCCACCTGTCTCGTTTGCAAAAAAGAGAAGAGCGGGCGGATACAATCGCTCGACATCGTCAACGTAAACTATCCCTCCGAATGGGTAGAGCTGTATGTCACGAGAAACTACCGGCAGATCGACCCCATCCTGAACGAAAATTTCCAAAATTTCAGTCTTCAGTACTGGGCCGATACTTACCAAAAAAAGCCGCCTCCGAAGACGTTCCTCTCCCTCGCCGAAGATTTCGGCCTGGACCGCGGATACACGCACGGCGCCCGGAACTTCACCGGTGAAGAGGGGAGCTTGTTCTCCCTGTCCGGCAGGACCATTGAGCACAGCGAGCGCACCGTGACAATACTCAATGTTACCATCCCCCATCTGCATCAGGCATTGTGCAGAGCGGTGAAGCACGTCAATACGCGGACCGTCGGCTCCCTCTCCCCACGGGAGAAGGAGGTGCTGAAGTGGATGAAAGAGGGAAAAAGCACGTGGGAAATTTCGATGATCCTGCGTCTCAGCGAACGCACCGTGCACTTTCACGCGCAAAACATCATGCACAAGCTCGATGCGTCGAGCAGGGCACATGCGGTCGCGATTGCCATGGAAGAAGGGATCCTTGACGCTGTTTGAACCATTCCACCAACTGCGGCCGCCTGACCGCATTCGAACGCTCGAACAGATCCCAATCCAGAACAACGGCCACGACAACAACTCCGTCAGACATCTTCGTCGGTTCGCCGATCATGCTGAACGGGAAACCCTTGAGGCAATAGAGGCGGAAGATTTTCAATTCCGTGACTGCGTATAAATACCGTATTCCATTCAGGAGGCACCACTGATATACGCCCTTGAACAGGATCAAGGAAAGCCTGTGAACGCCGAAATTGCCCTCACGATGTCCCGTTCTGGCTTCCGGCTCCACGCATAAGCGCGATATTTCGGCTGTATCCGGTTCTTTCCTGATCCGGTAGGACGGATGGACAAGACTGCGAAATTCCTTCTCCATCATGAACTGGCGGTCAGGCAGGATGAGCCGGAGGAAAGCGAGGAGCGTATGGTTTTTGTCGAACACGCCGAAAAACACCGCACAATCGTCGTACTCGTCGGACTCCATGCCGTTTTCGGAGTGGAGCACCCATTTCAGCTCATTGCAAAAGATCGCATGTCTCAGCCGGTAGGCTTTTCTCCGGTCAATGTCGTTCGTGATGGTTTTCACCACAAAATCCTCCTCCTGCAGCAAGATATTCCGGTAATCCCGCCTTCGCAACTCCCGTGCCGTACGGCGTTCTTCCGTGATCAACGTAGTCATAGTGACGCCTCCTTGACTGTTTTATTAAAATCAATATCATCATACGACCCTAAATACACCTGTCACTTTTGACAGGTGACGTAGAGCGTCATTGCCACTATAGTTTAAAGCAGAGCACAACTAAGGTGCGGCTGATAATGTCGACAGCCGGCGAGTTGGTAAGAACGAAATTATGCCTCTCAAGCTGGAACAACGACTTTGGAGACTTGCTCAGCGCGCTGCGAGTGTGCTTTATCTGGACTTTACACCCGATTGCTCGCGACTGGTCCATGAACTGATCGCTGCCGGTGTCGAGCAGATGGAATTCGAACACGTGGCGGAACGCAAGGACAAAATCGAGAAAGCAGAGCAGAATCTCGAGCGGTTCGTCCGCAAGATGGCGGAAGAATCGCTGCGGCTTGGGCGGCTGCCCAAACTGGACGAACAGACGTTCAAAGCCGCGCTGAAGCTCTGTCCTCTGTGGCCGTTTTGCTGGGAGTAATATCTACACGGCTCATTCATATCACCAGTACTTATTCCATATCTTCATGCGATTTTTCGACCTGATCGGTCTGTGAGTACCCCT
>JAWOJY010000179.1:0-20146 GCA_033854515.1 Nitrospirota bacterium | reverse complement strand
AGATGGTCTGCGCGCTCGAAAAACAGCCGGTGCCCGCGGAAGAGCAGTCCAAAGGGTTCGAAGTGGAGGAGGGGAAGTATTTCATCATGGATCCGGAAGAGCTCGAACAGGCCGCCCCGGAAAGCAGCCGGATGATCGAAGTCCGCGAATTCGTCAGGACGGATCAGATCGACCCCGTCTTCCTTGGCCGCGCCTACTACCTGGAGCCGGACGGTACGAACATTCAGGGAAAAGGATACGGCGCACTCGTCAGGGCCTTGAAGGAGATGGATGTGGCGGGCGTCTGCACGTGGACCATGAGAAAGCGGTCCTATCTCGGGGCCTTGCAGGCAATGGGGAAGATCCTTCGCCTGAACACGCTGCGGTATGCAGACGAAGTTGTCCCGGCGGCATCGCTCGATTTGCAGAACGTTCCCCTGTCGGAGAAGGAACGGGAGATCGGGAGCGTATTGATTAACAAGCTCACTGCTCCTTTTGAGCCGCAAAAGTTCGAAAACGAGCATCAGAAGAAGCTGCAGGATATGATCGGGAAAAAGGCTCGTGGAGAGAACATTGCGGTCCTGACGCCCAGGCGCCTGAAACCCACGGAGTCGGACCAGTTGCTTGAGGTCCTCGAAGCGAGCCTGAAGAAAGCCGCGTGAGGGGTATTAAAAAACCAATTAACGCAGAGGGCGCGGAGGAAGGCGGAAAGAAAAATAGAATTTTTTGACGCTGATTATCACCGAAAGAGGCTATGGTAAAATTTGATCTCAAAAATCTTATCTCTGAACATCATGAGCAGATTCGTCGTGAGCGCCGAAGGTGTTGTTTTCCTCTGCGTCCTCTGCGGTAAAGACAGTATCTTCAGGAGGGATGACAATGGCAGCACAGGGAATATGGAGCGGGACAATCAGTTTCAGCCTGGTGGCGATCCCGGTGCGACTGGTCACTGCCGTCGCGCCGGGCCGCGTGTCTTTTCACCTGCTCCACAGCAAGGACTACTCCCGCCTCTCGCGAAAGATGTTCTGTCCGGAAGAAAACGCGATGGTTCCCCCGGACGAGATCGTCAGGGGATACGAAATCGTTCCCGATAAATACATACTGATGACCGACGAGGAACTGGAGTCGGTGTCCCCGGAGCGGAGCCGCACGATCGAGATCGTCGAGTTCATCGATCTGAAGGACGTGGACCCGGTCTATTATGACCATCCGTACTATCTTATTCCTTTAAAAGGCGGCGAAAAGGCCTATCAACTTCTGGTCGAGGTGATGCGCCGGACAAACAAAGCCGGGCTCGCAAAATTCGTGCTGGCCGAGCGCGAGTATCTGGTGGCGGTCACAAACAGGGACGGGGCGCTGGCCCTGATCACCCTTCATTACAGCGATGAAATACTTCCCGGTGAAGACATCGCGCCGAAGGAGGGAAGGATCGAGGCCGAAGAGGAAAGCAGGATACAGAAAAGCATCAAGAAAATGATGGAAGACTTTAATCCGGGAAAATACGCAAACGAGCGCCGGAAAAAGATCCTGGATCTCCTTGAGACGAAAGCGAAAGAAAAAGCTCCGGTGGAGGCCCCTGCAGTAGAGGAAGAAGAGGGAGAAGGTCCGGCAGATCTGGTCGCCGCGCTGGAGGAGAGCATGCGGAAAGTGAAATCCCGTTAGAGAGCAAGTTCCCTGACCTGGACAACGGGAACCAAATATGCCACGAAGACGGGAAGGCACGAAGAAATTTAATTCCTCAATTCTTTATGTTTTCTTTGCGTCTTGGTGCCTTCGTGGCAAAAATATTTTGCGGGGTGAAGGGGAACTAACTGATGAGCCGGACATTCGTCGAGATAGTGGGTCGGAGACTCCCTTTATCGAACCTTGAAAAGGACCTCTATCCCTCCTATGGTTTCACGAAGGCCCGCATACTCGAGTATTACCGTCGGATCGCGCCGTTCATCCTGCCCCATTTGAAAGACCGGGCATTGACCTTTAAGCGCTATCCTGAAGGAGTGGAAAAGGATTTCTTTTTCGAGAAGCGTTGTCCCGATCACCGCCCGGTCTGGGTGAAAACAGCGGAGATCCCCCAGGATGACACGGAGCCGATGAAGGTCTGTCTGGTCAACGATCTGGAAACGCTCATATGGGTGGAGAATCTTGCGTCTCTAGAACTCCATGTGCCGCTGGCCAGGGCCGATTCCCCAGAGACGCCCGATTCCATGGTCTTCGACCTGGATCCGGGCGAGCCGGCAGGTATTCTCGATTGTGCCCGCGTGGCGCTGATACTTCGGGACCTGCTCTCCGAATTGGGGCTTGAAAGCTATGTAAAAACCTCGGGCAAGAAAGGGCTTCACGTCTATGTCCCCCTGAACCGTAAAGGGACGACCTTCGAGGACACCAAGACTTTTTCAAAGGCCGTGGCAGGAATCATGCAGAAACATTATCCTGACCTTGTGACTGCAAAAATGGCGAAGAAAGAGCGGCAGGCAAAGGTTTTTATCAACTGGTCTCAAAACGACTCAACGAAGACGATGATCTGCGTCTATTCCCTGCGTGCCCGGGAAAAGCCCTTCGTTTCGTTTCCGCTTGAATGGGTGGAACTGGAGAATCTGGCCGGTTCTGGGGACCCGAAAAAGCTTGAGGTCATGTACTCGGAAGCCGTAAGTAGGGCAGAAGAAAAAGGCGACCTTTTTCGAGAAGTGCTCGTGAAGGAGCAGAAGCTGCCGCATCTCTGATGGAAGATTAAAAAAATTTTTCACCAAGTAGGCTCGAAGGTCACGAAGTTCACAAGCGGTAATTGATTTTCTTCGTGTCTTGATGTCTTCGTGGCAGGCTATGGTTCTGCTAACATGGGATTAACAGAATACGCATACAAACGGAAATTCGAGAAAACACCCGAACCGGAACCGGGTCTTCACCGCAGGAAAAGCGGTCTCGTTTTTGTCGTTCATAAGCATGCGGCCCGGGCCCTTCATTATGATCTCAGGCTGGAGCTGGAAGGAGTGCTCAAGAGTTGGGCCGTGCCGAAGGGGCCTTCGCTCGATCCTTCCGTAAAGAGGCTGGCTGTCATGGTTGAAGACCACCCGCTCGAGTACAAGGATTTCGAGGGCCTTATCCCGGAAGGCAATTACGGCGCAGGAAGCGTGATCATCTGGGACAGGGGCTTTTATCATCACCCTTCCGCGAGAGATGATGCTGGAAGCGAGAAACTCCTTCTGGACGGACTGCGAAAAGGGAACATGAAGCTGGTCCTTGAAGGGGAAAAGCTTCACGGTGAATTCGCGCTGGTAAAGACGGGAAAGGACGGGAAATCGTGGCTTCTCTTGAAGAAAAAAGATCGAAATGCGGCCAAAGGGGACATCCTTAAGGAGAACCGTTCCGTCGTGTCACATAAAACATTGGAGGAGATGCTCGATCCCGACACGGGGAGATCCTTCAGACAAAAAAAATTACACCAGATCCGCGTTCATGAAGCGATGGAAAGCGAAGACCTGAAGGATGCGCCGATCAGGCCCATGCCGCACGGCATACAGCCGATGCTCGCAACGGTGGTCAAGGAACCCTTTGATCACCCCGATTGGATCTTCGAGGTGAAATGGGACGGATACCGGGCCGTTGCCGAAATCCGGGACAGCGGCGTTTTGCTGTATTCCCGGAAAGGGATCTCCTTCGAGAAGAAGTTTTCTCCCATCGTGGAGTCGCTTCGGAAATTCCAATTTGACGCCGTTCTGGACGGCGAAATCGTAGTAGTGGATGACCAGGGACGCCCTGATTTTCAGGCGCTGCAGCATTACCAGGACTCCGGGAGCGGTCATCTGCTCTACTATGTTTTCGATCTCCTCTACTTCCGGGGGCACGATCTGACGAACCTGCCCCTGCAGAGAAGAAAAGAACTTTTGAAAAAAATTCTCCCCTCGTCTCCGAAAATACGTTTCAGCGATCACGTATGGAAAGACGGTGTCTTGTTTTACAAGGTCGCCAAAGAAAAGGGACTGGAAGGGGTTGTTGCCAAATACTCGCAAAGCGCTTATGAAACAGGCAGAAGGAGCCGGCAGTGGCTGAAGGTGAAGACCCGGCTCACGCAGGAGGCTGTGATCGCGGGCTTCACGGAAGCGGGAGGGGGCAGAAAATATTTCGGCGCCCTTGTTCTGGGCCTCTTCGAGGAGGGCAAGTTCACGTACATCGGCCATGCGGGAGGCGGGTTCGCGGTGAAAGATTTAAAGAATATCCGAGAACAATTGGACCCCCTGGTCCAGAAGGAATGCCCCTTTCCAGTGGAGCCGGAGACCAATGCCCCCGTTACCTGGGTAAAGCCGGAGCTGGTCTGCGAGGTTGCATTATCCGGCTGGACCGAAGACGCCGTGATGAGGCAGCCCGTTTTCTTACGGCTGCGAGAGGATAAAGCCGCCCGCGAGGTGGTGCGTGAAAGCGAACCATTTTACCGCGAAGACGCGAAGAGCGCGATGTAGAGCAAGAACGCGCCGCACTTTTCTGTGAGTTATTATGGCCACGCTTTCGCGGTTCAGGGTTTTGATTTTTGCGGACGCAGGAGGTAACAAATTATGAAAATCCATGTCGGCACAAGCGGATTTGCGTATAAGGAATGGAAAGGAAAATTCTATCCTGAAAAGATCACGCCCGGGGAAATGCTCCGCTTCTATGCCGGACGGCTCAATACGGTCGAGATCAACAATACCTTTTATCACATGCCCAAAGAGAGCGTGCTCACATCCTGGGCCGAGCAGGTCACGCGTGACTTTGTTTTCGCGATCAAAGCGCCCCAGGTCATAACGCATCTGAAGCAGCTTCGAAACGTGTTCGAGGAGACCGAGTACCTCTTCAGGTCGTTGTCGGTTCTGGATGGGAAACTGGGGCCGGTCCTCTTTCAGTTTCCCAAGAGCTTTCGCGCTGACAGGTCTTTGCTTGAAGATTTCCTCCCCCTGATTCCCGGCAACATCGCCTGCGCATTCGATTTCCGCAGCCCGACGTGGATCGAGAGCGGCGTTACGGATGTGCTTCGTAAAAAGGAGTGCAGCTGGTGCGTCGAGGATACTGACGAGAGCCCGGTACAGGAGATCATCAGCACGGCGCCCTTGGGGTATCTGCGCCTGCGCCGTTCCGATTACACGGGCGCCGATCTGTCGCAATGGGCGGAAAGGGTCCTTTCGCAAAAATGGGAGAGGGCCTTCGTTTTCTTTAAGCACGAGGACGGGGCCAAAGGGCCGGAAATGGCGATGCGCTTTCAGGAGCTTGTCGATGCAAGAGAAAAAAACAAGACGGCAAGGATAAGAAAAGCCCGTTAGAGAGCAAGTTACTCACGGAAGTTCTCCGCACCGCTGTCGATCCGGGGGTTCCAACATCTGTCCGGAACGACGAGAACCGTTGCTGCACACGCTGCGCCAGCGGTTTTTTTGTTCGCAACCCCTTCAATTCCGGAGACGGGGAACTTCTTTCTCCCGCTGCATACCTTGCGTGGGTGATCGCTTCTTCCCTCAAGCGATGTTCCTGTTGTATAATGAGCCATGATCGTCAAAGAGATCGAAGCAAAGACCATTCTTTCGAAGTCACAGATTTACGATTACGCCTTGAACGCCTATGTCGGATGTCAGCATAATTGCAGCTACTGCTACGCAAAGTTCATGAGGAGATTTACCGGGCACCGTGAACGGTGGGGAGAGTTCGTGGACGTAAAGATAAACGCCCCTGAACTCTTGGCCCGTGAGGTCACAAAAAAGAAAGAAGGACGGGTCTGGATAAGCGGGGTATGCGATGCATATCAATATGTCGAAAAAAAGTATATGCTCACCAGGAGATGCCTTGAGATCCTCGTGGAACACGGATGGCCTGTCACGATCCAGACAAAATCCCCTTTGGTCCTGCGGGACATTGAAATACTGAAAAGATCGGCGGACTCCGAGGTCGGATTCACCATAACGACTGCGGATGAGAAGGTGCGGAGGATCTTCGAGCCGGGCGCTCCGCTGATAGCGAAGAGGGTCGAGGCATTGGGAATTCTTCATGCAGAGGGAATAAAGACCTTTGTCATGGTTGCGCCCATGCTTCCCCATGCCGAGGGGCTCGTTGATTTGCTGAAAGGCAAGGTGGACCATGCACTGATCGACAGGTACAATTATCATTATGCTGACCGGGCATATAAGGAACACGGAATGCCATGGGCCATGGATGAGGAATTCTTTCATGAAAAAGGCGAGGAATTGAGGGCCGCGTTTGAAGAAGCAGGGATACCGTGCCGGAAATTGTATTGAGAACCGAGTTCCATAAAGGCCCCCTTCGGAGGGAGACTCGATAAGCAGGGGGCGTGATCGGTATGCAAGGGCGTATTTCTTTCAAGAAGACAAAAAAGAGGGAGCGGTGAAGCTCCCTCTTTCCGGCTCGATCCTTCACCGGGCTTCAAAGGTCAGTTGTCGATCATCATATTGCCGTCCCCCACATCTACCTTTGAAGCCAGATAATTCACGGTATCGAATCCGTACAGTTTTACTTCCACCGCGGCCCCGTCAGCCAGAGTGCCCTCCACGTTGGCTGTGCTGTAATCCACGGTTATGGTTTTACCGCCCTGGAAGGTGAGCGTAAAGGTATGGGCCGTCGTGTCCAGGTTCGAGACCGTTCCCTCGACCTTCACGAAAATTGCGGTGGCCGTGATGGTCATTGTCGAAAAGTCGACGTTCGAACTCATGACCTGTACTCTCAGGCCGTCGGTCTCCGCAAACTGGAGCAGGCTGTTGATCCCGGGCTGCTGTGTCGTCGTTATTCCGGAATAGAGCACGCTGAACGTGGAAGTCCCCCTCGTGAGGGTAAATGTCTCGTCCGTCGTGGAGAGGCCGGAGATCAGGCCGGTGATTCCCTCCTGATGGCCGAGCGCCTCCATCTCCGAGGCGTTCAGTGGAGACACCTTCATAGTTACCGAGCAGGAAGGTGTGCCGAAGCTTGCGACATCAAAATCCTTGAGATTAAAATCGAGGGCGAGCTTGTTCGGTTGATTAACGAGCACGTTCACCGCGCCGTTGATGTCCAGCGAACAGGTCGTTCCGCTGCAGCTCAGGGTATTGGGCATGTTCCCCTCATCCATGAAGGAAACGAAGGAGCAGAGCGAGGTCGCATCAGGGGGTGTTGCGGTGGGACCGCTTGTCAATTCGACGCTCTTTTCAAACTCGATGTGTATCCGGTTGTACGGCACTGCCGGACACTGGGCAACATTCACGAGTTGCAACACGTCGGCAAGCTCGGCGATATCCACGGCCGTGGGAGTCGTGAGCACATCACAGCTGGCGCCCGAGCCGGTGTTAAGGACCTGCACCTTGTCGATTGTCGCGGTCACCTGTGTAAAGAGCGACATATCGTCGGTAAGATAGAGTCCTACGGCGCCGGTAGAGGTACCGCCGCCCCCCCCACTGCAGGAGTAAAGCAAGAATGCGGAGAAACCCAGAACCAAAGTCATTGCAACTATCCCAAGCAATACTTTTTTCCTATTCATGACGCACCTCCTCAACATGGTTGTGGATTCAGATAAGAAATGAGCGGACGACCTGCAACTTTATTCTAAGGTTAGCATGGATTTGCTGCCTGTCAAGTGAGGTGAATCACGTCCCATTCTTCTTCAAAAAGATCTCCTATTGCCTATGAAAAAGCAGTAAAGTTTTAAGAACAATTTTCTTCTTGAACAATCAGCACGCTGGTTCCGAAACTCTTTCCCGGAGCCGATAATGCTCCCTGTATCTCTCCAAAAAGCCGCATGCTTGAATGAACGCACACCATTTGCAAAGTCGCATGATTTCGGGTATGGTTAGAGTCGTTACCAGGAGACATAGTATCGCTATCCGCTTATCATGAAACCACGCATCCTGCTCATTAACCCCTGGATTCACGACTTCGCGGCCTTTAACCTCTGGGCGCGGCCGCTTGGCCTCCTGAAAGTCGCAGAGTATCTGAGCGCCTTTGACACCGATCTTCTGTTTATCGACTGCACTGATTCTTTCGAGCCGAACGCATACGGCATCGGCAAATATCGGAGCGAGGTGATCCAAAAACCGGACCTGCTCAGCAGAGTACCGCGATATTATAAACGCTACGGCATGTACGTTCACGAATTCCGGTCCCGGCTTAAATCCCTGATGCCATTCGATATCGTCCTCATGACCTCGATCATGACCTACTGGTATCCCGGGGTGCAGGAGACAATCAGGCTCGTGCGGGAAACTGCGGGCGCGGTCCCCATTGTCCTCGGCGGCATGTATCCGACGCTCTATTCCCATCACGCGCAGAAAAACGCCGGTGCGGACAGGATCTGTACGGGCCCGGTGAATGAGAGCCTCGTCCGGATCTTTCGTGAACTTGGGCTCGCTCTCGCTCGCAGGCGCGAGCCGGCTCCTTACTACACCCTGGGGTTTTCCTCTAGCCGTGCTTCCGCCCCGCTCCTCACTTCAATGGGATGTCCTTATCGCTGCTCTTACTGCGCATCGAGATTATTGTTCCCTGCCTACGAAAGAAGATCGACCACGAATATTCTGGAAGAGATGAGACAGCTTTTCGCTCTCGGGATCCGAGACTTCGCGTTTTACGATGATGCGCTGTTGTACAATGCGGATGATCATATAAAACCTCTCCTGGAGGGCATCATTCGGTCCGGTCTCGATCTCCGGCTCCACGCGCCGAACGGCCTGCATGCCCGCTTCATCGATCCCGAACTGGCCGGGTTGATGAGAAAGTCCGGTTTTACTACCATCCGCTTGAGTCTGGAGACAATCGATCCCACACGGCAGGAAGAAACCGGCGGGAAAGTCGCGACTGCCGATTTCGAGCGGGCGGCAAGGCATCTGCAGCGGGAGGGATTTACCAAAGAGCAGATCGGCGCGTATCTGTTATACGGACTGCCCGGCCAGGAACTGGAAGAGGTGGAGAAGGGGGTTCAATTTTTGAAAAGGCTCGATGTGCAGGTCCATCTCGCGGAATTCTCCCCGATCAGGGAGACCTCTTCCTGGGATGACTTGGTGGAGCAGGGCGTCATTCCTGATGATCTCGACCCGCTTCTTTGCAACAACACCGTTTTTTCGTACCTCTATTCCGGGTATGATTGGAACGCAGTGGAGAGGTTGAAGATCGCGGTGAAAGAGTATAACCGGAAAGGGAAAGAAGGCGCCCGGACGTGAGCGCGGGAGGGCCAGCAAGATCAGTCCGACGTTTTGACCGGCGTTCCCCAGCCGGTGCCAAGCCGCACGACGACCTCCAGGTTGGCGACGCCATTCGAAGGTCCGCATAATGACCCAAAGTATCATCTTTCCACAACCGCACCGTACCACGCCTTGACAGCATGCCTGTCCGGAATTATCCTTCAAGTAGGACAGTTATTGTCCTATTAAAGGCCCTTGCCCCGACCCGCTCATTAACGGAAAGCGTCGGTCCCGGCGAAAGGAGGCATCCATGGCTACTGTTGCTACAAAGGTAAATGCGGTAAACTGGTTCGAGATCCCGGTCGAAGATATAGGACGAGCCAAGAAATTCTACGAGAAAGTTTTCGGTGTGGAACTGACCCTCAACGAAATGGGGTCGTGGACTATGGCATGGTTTCCCATGACCCAGGGGGCTCCGGGAGCTGCAGGTACGCTCATGAAGGCGGAAACCTATGAGCCGTCCCATGCAGGAACGGTCGTGTACTTCAGCGTCGATGACATCGAAGAGACCTTGCGAAGGATCAACGCGAACGGCGGAAAGACACTGCTGCCGAAGACCGGCATCGGAGAATACGGGTTCATCGCGCACTTTGAGGACACCGAGGGAAACCGGTTGGCGCTGCATTCACGGACCTGAGTGAAAGTCCGATCGGAAACAGAATAAAAGTGAGCACCGAGGAGAGGAGAAGTGTGTTGAGTGATCACTTCTCCTCTTTTTGTCAAATCAAGGAACGTTTGTCTTCTTAGGAGCCCGTAAAATAAAGAGGGCGAGGAAATTCTTATTCGTCATACCCGTGAAAACGGGCATCCAGCAAAAACGCGAAAACATGGATTCCCGATTAAGGCATTCGGGAATGACAAAAAAGACAGGCAGTAGGGAAAGAGAAGGAGGTACAACATGGCAACAACAATAAAAAATAAAGACGAATTGACCATAAAGCGTATTTTTGACGCGCCGCGCGAGCTTGTATGGAAGGCATGGACCGACCCAGACCTTTTCAAACGTTGGTGGGGGCCGAAGAATTTCACCGCGCCTGTCGCCAAGATCGATCTCCGCGTGGGAGGCAAGTATCTCTATTGTATGCGAGGTCCCGACGGTAAGGTCTATTGGAGCACGGGCGTGTATCGTGAGATCGTTCCCAAGGAGCGGATCGTCTGCACCGATAGCTTTGCAGATGAGAAAAGCAACATAGTCCCGGCTTCACACTACGGCATGACCGGCGACTGGCCGCTGGAACTGCTTGTAACCGTGACGTTCGAAGAGATCGGCGGCAGGACGAAAATGACTCTGCGGCATGAGGGCATTCCGTCGGGCCTGATGCGCGAACTGACCGAGACCGGCTGGAACGAGTCCTTCGACAAGCTTGTTGAAAGCATTGTGACAAGCGGAACGAGGTTTGTTGCCGAACGAGGAAAGCAAGAGATCATCATCACGCGGATTTTCGACGCGCCCCGGAAACTCGTGTTCGAGGCATATACGGACCGGAATCTCATTTCGCAATGGTTCGGGCCGAGGCGGTTTACAACCATCGTAGACATCATGGACGTGAGACGAGGCGGCATCTGGCGATTTATCAACCGCGACGCAGCCGGCAACGAAAATGCATTTCACGGCGTGATTCACGATGTTGTTGCGCCCGAACGCATCGTCAGGACCTTTGAGTTCGAAGGCGCGCCTGGCCATGTATCGCTTGAAACCTTGGCATTGGAAGAGATCGGCGGCAAGACAAAGGTGACGAGGAAAGCCGTTTACCAATCTGTTGAAGACCGCGACGGAGCGCTCAAGGCGGGAATGGAGGAAGGGGTATTCGAGAGCATGGACCGTCTTGCCGAACTTCTGGGGAAATTGAAAATTGAAAGAAAAGCAGCGTGAGGAGGGCTTTGTAGTTTCGTAGGTTGGGTTAAGCGCAGAGTAACCCAACGGTCGTGGTTGGGTTTTACCAAGCCTGCCCGTGCATGGAAGAAGCAGGGGTTCGACCCAACCTCTATAATCGCGTGTACAAGGAAAAAATAATGCGAAAACTAATTGTATTCAACCTGATGACGCTTGACGGCTATTTTGCAGGCCAGGACGGAGACATCTCCTGGCACAATGTGGATGCGGAGTTCCAGGAATTGGCAAAGGAGGCTTCAAATTCCGGGAACACACTTTTATTTGGCCGTGTTACCTATGAGCTCATGGCACGCTACTGGCCGACTCCCGAGGCGATCAAGAATGATCCCATCGTGGCCGCGGGAATGAATAAAGCCGAGAAAATCGTCTTTTCACGAACGCTCGACAAGGCCGACTGGAACAGTACAAGGCTGGTGAAAGATGATATGCTGGCGGAAGTGAAGAAATTGAAACAGCAGTCAGGAAAAGACTTGACGGTCCTGGGAAGCGGCAGCATCGTTTCGCAGTTAGCGCAGGAAGGTTTGATCGATGAATACGACATTTTGCTCAATCCTGTTGTCCTCGGCAGGGGAAAAACGATGTTCGAGGGCATTAAAGATAAGCTTGCCCTGAAGCTGACAAAGACGCGGATTTTCGGCAACGGGAACGTTCTGCTTACGTACGAACCGATCAGGTGAAGGAGGAGGAAGCATGGCAAGCGACTGGGCGAGGGCACTGCAAGTATGTCTGCCAGCGAGGATAGGATGCGACATTCGTGCGATAAACGAACATGAGCTCAAGCTGGATCCGGTCCATTGCTCGCCGATTTTGGTTGTGTGGGGCAAATATGATCAGTTGTTCACGGTCGAAGGCACACTGACATTCGGGCGCGAGGTTCCCGGCGCCGAGATTCATCTCCTGAACGCCAGCCACTTCGCATTGGAACGAGGAAACAGACACCATGCTGATCCTGCGATTTTTTTAATTCAAAGGAGATCAAGATGAAAAGGGTTCAGACAGTTGTTTTAGTTGTAGGTCTATTATTGTCGCTTACAGCGAGCGCGGAAGATAAACAGACTCCCAAGTCGATGAATAAAATCGAGCCGTTGCCGCGAGATCTGGAAATTCAGCTCGCGCTGAGCGCGCTGCCGCCACACCTCAGAGACAATGCAACCGTATATGTTTTAAACCCCGACAAGGGCTTTGAAGTCGCCCGCAAGGGCACGAATGGATTTCACGCCTTTGTTGCTCGAACCGGCGATGATACGTTCCGGGGGTCCTGGCCCTTAACGGAATACAGAGATGATATTCTCTACCCGATTTCCTTTGATAGCGCGGGCGCCAAGGCACAGATGCGGGTCTTCTTCGATGCGGCAGAAATGCAGGCCAAGGGGACTCCTCCCGGCGAACTCAAGAAAATCATCAAAGAACGCTACAAAACCGGATACTATAAAGCGCCGGAACGAGCCGGCATTTCATACATGCTGTCTCCAATACTGAGGACGTATGTAAACCCTGATGAAAGCGACAGCATCGCCACTATTAGCGTGCCACACGTGATGTACTACGCCCCCTACGTTTCCAATGAAGACATAGGCGGCGAAAAACCCGGTATCCCGCCGCCTATATATCCTTTTGTTATAATGCCCGGCCCCCATGGATACATGGTCCAGCTTCTCGGCGTAACGGAGAGAGCTGCGATTAATAAAGAATACGAGGAGATGCTTGCAAGACTTTGCAAAATCAAAGAAGTGTGGTGTTTGCCAAAAGAGAAAAGTCAATATTGAACAACAAGGAGGCGACAGTAACTAAGTAACTAATGGAAACGACGCTTGAGCTTTTGCCCTGTCTGATGGCCTGGTCGTGATCAGCGGTCCGCTGAAAACAAAAAACTCAAGCGCGTCAGTTCGAAGCACCGCAGACGGGTATCGTGATACCTTATCTGGATTCGTTGAGGGATTCCTTTACGAAAGGAAAGAGGGCGATTAAGGATTGGAGGTAAAAATGACCGGGCCATTTGAGGTGGCCTCCTCGGAATACCCGTTAAAAGGCCCGATTGTGGCTCGCGGAAATCGAATCGAAACTACCGGCGCTCTCCGATCTGCCGGCTCAAATACTCTGGGGTGCGAAAGATCCGGGCTTTCCCTCCTCTGATGTGGCAAATGGCAGAGCTGCCTGAAAAAGCACGAGACCGAACTCCTAAGCGATGCCTCTCACTTCGTGCAGAAGGATCGGCCGGATCGAGTCGCAGCGTCTATTCGAAGGGTGCTTGAAAGAACATCGTGGAAATGAGGTTGAATCCAGGCTCAAAGGAGGGGATTATCATGGCGGGCCATGCTCAGACTCGTAAAGATACCGCCCTCGAATTTCTACAGCTCGTCGTGGCAGGCCGCATTGATGAAGCCTACGAAAAGTACGTGGATATTCGGGGCAAGCACCACAATCCCTATTTTCCGGCCGGCTTCCCGGCGCTCAAAAAGGCGATGAAGGAAAATCATATCCAGTTCCCGGTCAAACAGTACATGGTCAAGAACGTGCTCGGGGACGGCGACCTTGTGGCGGTGCAGGGCCACATCGTGCTGCGTCCGGGCGATCCGGGCATAGCGGCCGTCCATCTGTTTCGTTTTCAGAACGACAAGATCGTTGAATTATGGGATATCGGACAGCCCGTGCCGGCAGACTCACCGAATCCGGACGGGGCATTCTAAAATCGGAATTCACAGCCCGGAGGAGAGAACATGATCTCAAAGTTTTTCAGGGTTCAGGTTCATACCGTAGAAATGGACATCGTCCTTTTGCTGTTCCGTCTCGTCGTAGGAGTTGCGTTTGTTTATCATGGATGGCCATTGATCCAGCACCCGACGACGTGGATGGGACCGGATTCACCTGTCCCGGGGTTTCTTCAATTCCTTGCCGCCTTTTCGGAATTTGGCGGAGCCATTTCGTGGATCCTGGGCCTTTTGACCCGGCTCAGCGCCTTGGGGATCGGCTTTACAATGGCCGTGGCCGTGTATGTGCATCGCTTTGTTCTGGGCGATCCGTTCGTGAGCCCGACCGGCGGGCGTTCGTATGAGCTTGCGTCCGTCTACTTTCTGGTCGCGCTCCTGCTCCTGATCGTGGGTCCAGGGAGGATGTCCTTGGACCGCAGAGCGTTCGGGAGTGAGGCATGAGGAAGCGCTCCATATATCCGCGTTCACCCCATGAGAATATCCCGTTTCTAACGGGGCAAATCCGTGGTAAAATAATCATGCAATGACCTTCGAGGAAAAACTCCAGAACCTCCCGGACGAACCGGGGGTCTATATCATGAAAGACGCGGCAGGGCACATCATCTACATCGGAAAGGCGGTGTCGCTCAAGAACCGGGTGCGCTCGTATTTTCAAAAAGGCTTGAAGGGCGAAAAAACCGAGATCATGGTCAGTCACGTCGCTGACCTTGAGACCATCGTGACCCACACGGAGCTCGAGGCCTTGGCGCTTGAAGCGAACCTCATCAAAAGGCACAGACCGAAGTACAACATCATCCTCCGCGACGACAAAAACTACCCCTACCTTCGCTTCGATATCAAGTCCGAATATCCCCGTCTCGAGGTCGTGCGCAGGCTCAAGAAGGACGGCGCACTTTACTACGGTCCCTATGTTCCAGCGGGAGGAATGTGGGAGACGCTCGCGCTCATTCGCCGCACCTTTCCGATCGCTCCGTGCAAAGTGGAGTTCAAGACGGAAAAACCCGGCCGGCCGTGCGTCCAGTTCCAGATCGGCCGCTGCGTCGCTCCCTGTTCCGGTGAGGTGGATGCGGCCCAATACCAGGACATGGTCAACCAGGTACGGCTGTTTCTCGAAGGCAAGAACCGCGACCTGCTCGACATGCTCAAAAAGCGCATGGAGGAAGCGTCGGGGAAAATGGAGTATGAGCGCGCGGCGGAGCTTCGCGACCGGATCGCGAAGATCGAGGGCGCGCTCGAGAAGCAGAAGATCGTCTCATCGGGCTTCGAGAACCAGGATGTAATCGGCACGGCCTTCGAAGGCGGTCTTGCGGACATCCAGACGCTCTTCATCAGGAACGGCATGCTCCTCGGCCGCAAAGATTTCTTTCTCGACGACATACGCGGCATGACCGAAGAGGAGGTGCTGAATGATTTTCTCCGTCAGTTCTATTCCAAGGAGATGATCGTGCCCGAAGAGATTCTCTTGCCTTTTGAAATCAGCGGGCGCGAAATGTTCGAGGACTGGCTCACGGAAAGGCGCAGTGCAAAAGTCGAAGTGCTCGTGCCGCAGCGCGGGCGGAAACGCGAGCTCGTTCAGATGGCCTCGGATAACGCCGCCCAGTCGCTCAGGGAGCACCTGCTCTCGCGCAGAAGCAAGGAACGCATCCTCACGCGGCTCAAAGAAGAGCTCGGGCTCAAGAACCTTCCGCGAAAGATCGAGGCCTTCGATATCTCGACGATCCAGGGGGCGGAATCCGTCGCGAGCATGGTTTCTTTCGAGAACAATCTGCCGGACAAACGGAACTATAAACGATTCAAGATCAAGACCGTCGAAGGGCAGGACGATTTTGCGAGCATGGCCGAGGTGATCCGGAGGCGGTACGCGAAGGCCGATGAAGACGGCTCGCTCCCGGACTTGATTTTGATCGACGGCGGCAAGGGACAGCTCAATGCGGCGCTCGGCGTTCTGCGGGAACTCGGCATCGAGGGGCCTGACGTGATAGGGCTTGCCAAAGCGCGGAGCGGGGAAGCGGGAACGGAAAGAGAGTTCGAACGGGTGTTCCTGCCCGGCGTGGAGGAACCGATCATCCTCGAACCGACGAGCGCGACCACTCACCTTGTCGCGCGTGTGCGTGACGAGGCGCACCGCTTTGCCATTACCTATCATCGCAAACTCCGCGAGAAGCGCGCGATCCACTCCGAGCTTGACGATGTTCCCGGCATCGGCGAGTCGCGCAAGCGGGCGCTCCTCCGACACTTCGGGAGCATCGAGAGGATACGACAGGCGAGTGCGGAAGAACTTGCGGGGGTAAACGGAATGACGAAGAAAGCTGCGGGAGAAATCGTGAAATATTTTCGAGGGGAAAGCGTCAGGGGTCAAGGGGCCGGCAAAATATAGGGGCCAGGGGACAGGAGCGCCGGTTAAGTCTGCATCGTGACATTGTTTTATTATTCACCGGTCTCTGCCCCCACGTACCCTAAACGCACGCTTTGGAGAACGTATGACGAACGAGCAATGGCTCTCGGTCTTTCGTGAGATCGGCGTAACGATGCGTAAGGAACTGCCCTCAATCATCGGTATTGAGGGCGGACTCATACCTCTTGGCCGCGGCGCGGGCGGGGACAAGACATTTCCCGTTGACAAATGGGCCGAAGACATCGTCATCACGGCGCTCGAGCGCGTGTACGTGAGCGGCGAGTCGTTCACGCTCATCTCCGAGGAAATGGGCGTCAAAAAATTCGGGGAAGGAAGAAAAATCGTCCTTGTGGACCCCATCGACGGGAGCAATAACGCCAAGAGCGGCATCCCGTTCTTCTCCGTGTCTCTCGCGCTGCTCGACGGTGGCACGCTCGCGGATCTCAGCGCCGGCTATGTGATCAACCTCGCCGTCGGTGACGAGTTCTGGGCGACGAAGAGCGGAGGAGCGTTCAAGAACAACAAGAAGATCCGCACATCGTCAAACGATGAGTTCATCATCATGGCCTTCGAAGCCTCGTCCCCCAAAGCGCATCTGCCCCGGATCATGCCCCTCCTGCTGAGCGCCTCGCGTGCGCGGGCATTCGGCTCGATCGCGCTCGACCTGGCCTACCTCGCGTCGGGCGCCCTCAATATTCTCGCCGTCGCCAATCCTTCGCGCACCTTCGACTACGCAGCGGGCATGCTCATTCTTCAGGAGGCGGGAGGCGTCATTACCGACATCGACGGGAACTCTCTTGACGCGGTAGCCGCGGGCATCGAGAGGACAGTCCCTCTTCTCGCGTGCGCCAACCGGAATCTGCACGACAGAGCGCTCTCTCTGCTTTCGGAAAAGAAGAATATTCCTGCCCAGTATTGACAGATATTTCTTTTTATGTAATTATGATGATATGGCCCTCGTGAATCATACAACGCGTGAGATCAACGCGAAAATCGTGTACTATGGTCCTGCTCTCTCGGGCAAGACCACGAACATTCACTTCATTTATCACCGCATCGCGCCCACGCAGCGCGGCAAACTCATATCGCTTGCGACCGAGACGGACAGGACGCTCTTCTTCGATTTCCTGCCCGTGGAACTCGGGACGATCAAGAATTACAAAGTCCGGTTTCATCTGTACACCGTGCCGGGACAGGTATTTTACAACGCGACTCGCAAGCTCGTACTCAAAGGCGCGGACGGTGTGATCTTCGTCGCCGACTCGCAGCGGGTCATGACGGACGCAAACCTCGAAAGCATCGCGAACCTGCGCGACAATCTCCGCGAACAGGGAATCGACCTCGACACCTTTCCCATGGTGATCCAGTACAACAAGCGCGATCTGCCCGACGTATTCACGCTCGAAGAGTTGAACGCCTCCTTGAATTCGCGCGCCGTCCCGTTCTATGAGGCCGTGGCCATGACGGGCGACGGCGTGCTCAAAACGTTTACTGCGGTTGCAAAGCTCGTGCTCCAGGATATGCAGAAGCATCCGGCGAAGCACAACTTGACGCTCGGCGACATGTTGAGCAAGGGTGAGCAGGCGCCGAAGGAAGAACCGAAGGCCGCGGCCCCTCCCGAGCCCTCCATGCCCGGCGCGCCCATGGCGGAGGCAAAGCCGGAGATTGTCGCCCTGGAAAAGGCCGTGGACGCCGGCTACAAGGTGGAATTGTCCAAGCCTGTGCTGGAGGACGGGCAAATCGTTCTTCCTTTCGGCGTGGTGACGACAAATTCGGAAGAGCAGTTCCAACTTCGCGTCACGCTTGATATGAAGGCTCCTCTGGCGAAGCGCTTTAAGGTTGTAGTGAAAAAACTCTGAGAGGGTGGAACATGAAGGTAACGGCGCTTATACCGGCTGCGGGAATGGGCAAAAGAATGGGCAGGACCGTGGCCAAGCAGTTTCTGCCCCTCGGCGACCGTCCCATGCTGGCTCACACGCTCCTCGCGTTTCAGCGCGCCTCCGGTGTCGACGAAATCATCCCGATCCTCTCGAAGGAGGACATGGAAAGCTGTCTCAAGGAAGTTATCGAGCTCTACCACATCACAAAGGTGAAGACCCTGGTCGTGGGCGGCAAGGAACGGCAGGATTCGGTATTCAACGGTCTGCAGAAACTCGACGATGACAAGGGGATCGTACTTGTGCATGACGGCGTGAGGCCGTTCGTCACCCAGGAGATGATCAACGAGGTCGTGGAGTTCGCAAAAAAGGGGGAATGTGTGACCGTGGGAGTCCCGCTCAAGGACACTGTGAAGGAGGTGGGCTCCGACGGCATCGTAAAAAACACGCTGGACCGCAGCAGGCTGTGGGCCATACAGACGCCCCAGGCTTTTCCGGTGAAGGTGCTCAAGCGTGTCTACGCCGAAGCATACAAGCACAGTTTCTACGGGACCGACGACTCGACCCTCGCGGAACGGGCGGGGTCAAAGGTTCGCGTCATCATGGGGAGCTACGACAATATCAAAATAACGACGCCGGAGGATCTGCTTCTTGCCGAGCAGATCATGAAGCGGCGGTGATCATGAGAATCGGCACCGGCTACGACGTCCACCGTCTGGTGGAGGGCAGGAAGCTCATCATCGGCGGCGTGGACATCCCGTACGAGAGGGGGCTGCTCGGCCACTCGGATGCAGACGTGCTGACCCACGCCATTTGCGACGCGCTGCTTGGCGCGGCGGGACTCGGCGATATCGGCAGGCATTTCCCGGACTCTGACCAGCGCTTCAAGGGGATATCGAGCCTGAAGCTTCTCGCCGAGGTCAACCGCCTGCTGGCGGACAAGGGCTTCACGGTGAACAATATAGACGCGACCATTGTTGCCGAACGTCCAAAAATGGCGCCGCACATTCCAGCGATGATTTCGAACGTGGCGGCCGGGGTCAATGTGCCCGCATCTTCGGTCAACGTGAAGGCGACGACTACCGAGGGGCTGGGCTTCGCGGGGAAAGGCGAGGGTATCGCGGCATACGCGGTCTGTACCATTCGCGAGCGCTAGAGCTATCCTCCGGGTTCTCACTACCGGATACACTTCACTACGGAATCTATCAGACAAGACGCGTCGGGATAGGAAAATGAAAATCCGTTCGATCATATTAGTTGTGCTCTCCCTGATCATTGTTGCCGCATGGGCGGCGGCGCAGACAGACGAACAGAAGGACAAGAACCGCCGCTATCTGTATGAGTGGACCGATGACCGGGGCAATGTGCATGTCACGGACGACTTCGGCGATGTTCCCGAGAAATACCGCGATAAGGTGCGAAGAGTAGAAATGGCGCCGAAACCGGGGCAGGGCCAGGGCCGAGAAGTGCAGGAGGAAACAGCTCCTCCTCCTTCTCGAGAGTCCGAACAGGAGAGTGATGAAGCGTCCAAAAAGGCCGAATGGCAGCAACGCCTCCGGGACTGGAAGAAACGTCTCGCGGAAGCGGAAAAGCGATATGCGGATCTGGAGCAGGAACGCAACGAGTTGCTGCGGAGGCGGGGCACACCTGCCTATGCGCCGCCCGGAGACCGTATCAAGGCTCAGCAGATCGAGCAGGAAATGGAACAGGTGAAAAAAGAGATCGCCGAAGCCCGCAACATGATCGACGTCGTCATTCCCGACGAAGCGCGAAAGGCGGGCATCCCGCCGGGCTGGCTGAGGGAATAATCCGGAGTTCTGAGTTCAAAGTGCGGAGTAAAAATATATGGTTATGTCAAACGGTGACGGCGTCCGTATCGGATTAAAGATCGTCAATGAGTCGGTGACGGGGCCTGTATCGGTGAACGTCTTACGGGCGGTAATGTCTTTAAACGAATGACGTTGCCGAGCGACGAAACGGGCATCGTGGCCGCGGCAGTTTGACGGGCCTTTAAGACGATATATGCGAGAGACTTTTCGTAAGATAAAAAAAGACTTTCAGGCGGCGCTGTCCATGGATCCCGCGGCGACGAGCAAGCTTGAGGTTGCGCTGACCTATTC
>JAWOJY010000178.1:0-16283 GCA_033854515.1 Nitrospirota bacterium | reverse complement strand
CTCTGTCGTTTCAGATTTGGTGGGAGATAAAACCCTGGCATTGCCTCCTGAAGTCCACCATTGGATGAGGCTTCTAAGAGAGCCTGTATGGGAACGACGCTTTTACCATTTACTGCGATTATTTCTTTAAAATATGTTGTACGTAACGCAAGTTCTTCCCACTTGCTCTGTACATCGATTGTAATGCCCACTTCACTTAAGTGTGACTTCTGTCCAAATAATGTTTCTACTTCCTTTCGTGCCAAAGTATTCTCGTAGGGGAAATACTTATAATTATGCAGACTGAAAGTTAATTGCACTTCTACCCCCGAAATGAGAAAACCATTACATGCTCGGACGAGATTTTGCTATTCGCAGGGTTAAAGGCCTTTCTCGTTGCGGGAATTTTCCGTTCGATGATATCCATCAGGGTGAAGCCGTGTTCGTTCGCAGCGCGCCGTAATATAGCTGTATTGTCTATAACTCGGCCATGAATTATTGAGCGGCCCACAAGGAAACACGCCTTGGAATCGGGAAGCATAATATGTGAAAGCACTTCAAAACACTTGCTCATCTGGCGCTCAAAGTCATGCTCATCTTGGTGGTTCTTTTTAAAATAGTGCGGACGTGCGCCAATTTCACGTTCTTTCACCCAAAGCGGGTCCATGCCAAGCCAATACATTCGATATTTATGATAGAGCCAATACTCGTAGGCATTTGGGTATGGCGGAGAGGTTATAACAAGTCCCACATTCTTGGGGAGATCGCTCGGTGAAAGTTCTAAGATGTCTCCCTGAATTACCTGTGCTTTACCCAAACGCCGAAAAATATCGTCAGAGAGAGCATCTGCTGCGCGGGTCAGATTTGCAACGCTGCGTTGGAACTCAGTAAAAACATCCTGAGCGGTAACATCTTTATCAATAGCCGCATATCGAGTGTTGCTTTCCTGATTAGACACACGAACGATAATGTTTGAGAGCGCAACTTGAAGCGCCTCTTTTATATTTACAGGTTCCTGCTGGTTGATTTCTGATACGAGCGAGGCAAGCGCTTCCTGGACTTCGCTCTTAAACCAATGATCAATTCTGGGAAGAGAAGGTATCCGCACATCATGGGAATGATAGTGCTCTTTTGCGCGATGAACAACATTACGCGATATGCTTTCCAGATCATCAGATAGCGGCGTCGTTTTAACACGGGATATTAAACATGCGAGGGGATTAAGGTCGATGCCGATTGCGTTTAATCCAGCGTTTACCGCTTCAACAAGAGTGGTGCCGGAGCCGCAAAAAGGATCTAAAATGAGAGAATTTTTATTATTGTAAAAGAGTTCGATTAAGTTCCGAGGAATTTGAGGAATAAACTTGGCAGGATACGGGTGGATATTGTGAATGCCATTGCCGCTTGGGGCGTTACAAAAATCCCAATCTATGGTTTGCAAAGCTTTGTCATTTAGTAAACTCATTACCGTTTTAATCTTCCTCGGTTTTGCAGGATGAACTACTCAGATTTTTCATCTCTTGCTATAAATATCCAAGGTTGATCAGTCGGTAAGTCATCGCTTGCTCGCTGACATTAAAACGAGACGCTAATTCACGTGTTGATTTAATGTTTGCTTGAATACATCGGTCAATAAGCTCACTAGGCATAAGCAACTCAGCGGCAAAATGGTTAGCTTCTCTTTCATTTGGGTTATCGACATCCTCTGCACGGAAATAAGCTTCTGCTAAAGGCAGCTTTGTTTGGTCATCATAATGAAGAGCATCGCTCGAATGTAGCAGATAATGCCCAATTTCGTGAGCAATCGTAAATCTATTCCTTTTCACACCATGAGTTTCATTAACACCTATATACAAGTTGCCATCCTTTTTAAAAAAAACACCTGATATGTTATTTTCAAATGGATGCGGAACTATCTTAATTTTGAGCTTAGCTGCGACTTTTTCTACATCGATTGAGCAATTCTTTGTTACGTCCATTGTCTCAAAATTGATGCCTGCGTGAGCAAGAAGTCTTTTCGCCTTTTTGACCGCAGTACTACTCGCTTTCATGACGAATCACCTCCTTGAGCTTTTTTGATAAATTCTTCAAGCTGTCTCTTTGCTTTATCATCTAAATTTTCTGCTTGCTCTAATATTTTTTCTGGCGACTTTGATCGTATTTCATCTACGGAAGGAAGAAGTCCACGGATGTCTACGTTAAGAACATCTGCTATTTTATAGAGGTCAGATATATATATTGCTTGCTTGCCACTCTCGTAATTAGCAATCGAAGCGCGTGAAACGCCGATTTTTCTTGCTAATTCCTCCTGCGAAAACTTCTTGTCCCTTAGCTCCTTGATTCTATTTCCTATAAGAACATATACGCGATTTTCATCTATCATAGTTTTTTAGATTATACACACAACAAACATTTTGTCAAATTTTAAAAACTTATTAATGATTATCTAACTGAAACATTACAACGAAACTCGCATCATAGTATTGAAACTCATTGATTAATAAGAAAAATTATGAAATGATAGCAGGATAAAGAAAAAGATGACAGCTAACTTGACAATATCATAAAGTAGTGTATAATTCTACATAATGGGATTGACAAAAATAGTATTTGTTATTTAAAATAGCACTACTGAGAACAAAAAGCAAGCCAAAAAGGAGGCAGTAGCTGCCTGGAAGCAGCTGGAATCCAAAGCGTGGGAGTTAAATTCAGCAGCCAAGGAGAATCGCTATGAACGATCAAAAGGAACAGAAGCACGAGCAAGATGGAGAACCAATGGTTGAGGTTGTTTATCTCAATACCAATGAAGACACAAAGTTTCACGAACCCTGGAGCCACACAGTGCAACAGGTCTGGGATACCGCCTATGTCAAACTCGGAGAGCAGAGGAAAGTCGGCGATCAGTTTGAGACCCAGGACGGGAAATCCATCATGCCCTACCTCGCATTAACTTTGTCACAGCTTCGCGATCAGCACATCTCGGCAAACCGGAAATTTCAAATCAAGTGCGAAACCGGGGGTGCCTAATAAATTGCCGAAATTGGAAAAGATCCGGTTCCGAATACACCTGCCGCGGCTAAGGCAGCTCTGGATTCACATCTTCCAATTGTTCTGCGCGGAAAGACAATGAGCGAGGTCGGGTGGGAACGGCCCGACCTCCTCACACTGTATATTCCGTTGGTTGGTAAACGCGCTGATGGCCAGGAAGACGACTATTTGCTGCGCTTGAACTTCGGCTACTACCCGGAATGGCCGCCGAGTGCGCAATTTGTAAATCCAAAGACAAGACAATATTCATATCCCGCCGACATATCATGTTTACCACATTTTGAGGGAATCAATGGTATAGCCATGCATTCTAATTATAGCCATGCTCAAGTTCGGCAACTCATTTGCTGCTCAATGACGCTCGAATTCTATTTAATAAAGCACGGCGTCGAGCCGCGTCATTTATGGGATTCAAAGCGGGACAATTTTGCTGCAACTCTGAACGCTATAAAAGGCGTGCTTCAGCAACCCTACTACAAAGGCAGGATAGCGAAATGATAGACTTGGACAATGAAAGCGAAGCCCTTGATCATTATCAAGTCAATTTACCAGCCTATCATTTGCCGTCCTGTCAACTTCGAATCCCACGCCAAGCTCTCGAGATGACGCTGGAATTATTCAGATCCTACTCCAAAAGGAAACTGGAGGCCTGCTGCTTTTGGTATGGATTGCGTGACGAATCAGGCGGTGGCCAGGTGCGGGCAATTGTTATACCGAAGCAGCAAAATACATGGGGTAATTATACTGTAACGGCCGACACGATGGCAGACGTAGCCAACCATACCAGGTGTCATGGCTGGCGAAATTTATCCCAAGTTCATACACACCCTGGTCGATCAGTCAGGCATTCCTGGTACGATGATGAAAACGCGAATAGTCAGAAAGCTCTTTCTATCATAATTCCAAATTATGGTGTCTGGAAGGAAGTGTGGCCACGGGGTATAGGGATTCATGAATACCAGAATAGTTATTGGCATCTATTAACCGACAAAGATGCTGCACAGAGGACAGCTATTGTTACATCGAAACAGCCGATTATGGTGGATTTACGATGACAGGCATAGATAACAATAAAACTCATACCTATGGGGACCGACATCTGCGCGGCGATCTCGACGGAAGGCTCAGCCCCCTCGGCATGATGTCCATTCGTCGGGTGCGGTTAAGCGCGAATGAAGCCATTTCTACAACAGCCGGTGGCCAACACACAATATGGATGCTCGCTAACTTGCTTGCGCGTCAATATGCTGTAATTCAGGAGATCCACTTAATTGTACCGGCGGTACCGCTTTTACCGCATGTTGCTCTCTTCGGTGAAGCAGTGGACTTGCGATCGACGATCAGCAATACGATTCACCGCATTGCGGGATCGCATATGAGCATCCTGACTTATGATGAACCTAATCAGCAGGAAGTGGATGCTGAAATATTGGTTGGGTACCATCAAAACGTCAGCAAAGCATCCAAATTTCAGATCAGCGTCATGGGCAGTGGATGGAATCTTTTCGTCGGTACAGCGGAGGGCATGCCCAGAGAATTGCCCGATTCAACGTGTTCCTTTGGTCCATATTTTGGGGCATGTATTGCCGCTGGTGAAGTCTTTAAGTTTTTACGGGGCATGAAAGAAGGCAAGGGAAGATATGTTCAGTCTCTATTCATGTCGCTGTGGGATTTTAAGACTCATGAAAGATGGGAAGAGCTACCTGCAGAAAAGAGGCTCGTCTCATTGCAGCTCCCGCCCTGCTATCTTATTGGCGCGGGAGCCGTCGGTCAAGCTGCTGCGGCGACTCTCGCAACAGCTGGCGGGCTGAGCGGACATATTATTGTCATTGATGATGACAAGGTAGACAGTACGAACCTCAACCGATATCCGCTCACCACGCTGGACGACGAAGGAAAAGCAAAGAGCGCCATATTAAGTGATCATCTCAACGCGAAAGGATTCCGGGCATATCCTAATCCAGTCAGATGGCCTGACTACGCTTACAACCTACCCCATGAAAAGCTACCCGAACACCTCAAGTTGCTTGAAGCGGAATATAAATATCGGCTGGTTCTTTCATGTGTGGACAAGAACGTGGCACGGCATGCGATTCAACACTTTTGGCCGGAATATATATTAGGCAGCAGCACAAAGGATATGGGTATTGCCGTCGCCGCGTACGATATGTTGTCTTCAAATGAGTGCATAATGTGCAACAATCCTCTGAATTTGGACAACTCTACAATTGAAAAGGTCGCTGAAGAATTGAAAAGAATGTCCCCGGAGCTTCGCCGTTCACATGCCGAAATAATAGGTGCGGACTTGAACGCAGTTGAGGATTACTTGGCTCATCCAAAGTGCGGCCACTTAGGGGAGCAAGAGATTCTTAAGTTCCGTGCGGATAATCAAGGCACGGAATGGTCTGTTGGTTTTGTTTCTGTCGGCGCCGGCACTTTGTTGGCAGCGCAGCTCGTGAAGTACGCTCTTCTCGGAAGAGCCGCCTTACTGCAAAACTCGAACACACTGCGCTTTAGTTTTCTCAACCCAAAGCCGCATACCAGCAGACATCTCCGTAAAGATGAGTGTGAGTGCTCGACAAATGGGCGCGATAATTATAATTCGATCTGGAATATCTAGGCCGTATGCAGAACTGCTGAAGTCATCAGCGTAACCAAGAAAGGCGATGACGTACTATGGCTAAAAATCCACCTTATGGGGATGGGCATCGACAGGGGCAAGTTACAGATCGCTCCCAGACCTATAACCCCCATAATGACCGCTGGGTAAAGAGAGACACAAACACCGGAAGATTCATCGATCAAAAAAGCGACAAAGACCCATTCAAAGGCGTGCGGAAAGAAAATTGATTGAATCCAAAAAGAACGGCAGAGATGAAAACCCTGCCGTTAAAGTTAGGCTCCGTTAACCACAACAGTCTTCACAAACCTCACCGCCTTCACCGCTTCGAGGCACTGGGCCCCAAAGAGATAAGAAAGGCTGATGAGGTTCCTTTGTAAGGGAAGTTCTTTATTGCCGGAATCTTCAGGTGTAGGAATATGGAGGCTGCCATATGGGAATGTTCGATACGATTGTTTTTGATAAGGCATACGTCTGCTCCCAGTGCGGCGCGGAGATCGCCTCTACACAGACGAAGGCATTCGAGCAGACGCTGAGGCACTATCATGTGAAAGACTGCATTTCCCATGCGGAAGACATCCGCATCGTAAAGGAAGAGCTTCACTGCAGTAAGTGTTCAAAATTTGTTGGCAAGCATGTTTACATCACCGTGGTCAGGGGCATTCTTGTCGGTGTGGCTGATACACTGCAAGCTGCACAGAGCATGCTCGGTGACATGAGCCAGGAGAAGATGATCCTCTGGTATCACGACCTGTTCAAGAGATATCGAGAGGAAGCCAGAGAGAGGTGGAATGCCCTCAGATTCATGGGGCATGTTGTCGAGTGGTTTGAGAAAGGGTATCACAAGATTGGGGAAGCGGATGATGCCGCGAAGGTGAGGTCGCTCTTCATCTGGGACAAGGAATATCTGAAGGAGGCGCGGGAGCCCCTTGACGCGATAAAAAGATACCTGACTGAAAAAGAAAAGAAGGACGAAGAGCCAGATCTTATCTGACTCTTTTCCGCCATCTGCGGCTGCGTCAACCAAAAAAGTAAAAAATTAAACGAAAGGGGGTGATAAACAATGGGCCTTCGTGAAGATGTCTTTGCGCGTGCTGGCGGGAAGTGCGAATGCAGAATGACTTCTTGCGGCCATTCAGGACGGTGCAACGCCACGTTGCGGGGCGAATGGGAAATCCATCGCATTACGGCAGGCGGTCCCTATACGCTCAGTAATGTCGTGGGCATGTGCCAGACGTGCCATCGCAACACGCCAAGTTACGGCGTCGGTAAGCGATAAAATGTTCCGGCAACTCATGTAAGACTTTTACCGCGATCTGGTAATTACGGCAGGGGCGGCGACGTCCAGATTAGTCGTCGGATTGTTCGCCGCTTCTTGGTTTTCTTACGCGAACCGCGCCGCCTTCACGGCTTTCAGACCCACGCTCCCGCGTGTCATGACCCCGTAATGCTTGAGGTCAATGACCTTCTCTCTGCCCTTCTCGTCGATGACCTTTACCTGATCGTTCTTGCGTACCGACCGGAACAGCGTCACCTCGCCGGTTTTCACGTTCACGAGCTTCACGCCCTTTCCGGCGCCCGTGAGCGTCGGAATTTCCTTCGAGGCGACGATGACGGCCTTGCCCTCGGTGGTGAGAAAAAGGATGTTCGGCTGGTCGACAATGCCGATGCCCATGATGCTGTCTCCGGTTTTCATACCCGCAAACTTTTTCCCGGCCCGTGTCGTCACGCTATTGAAAGATGACAGTTCGAACTTGAAACCGATGCCCTTTGCCGATACGCTGATCGCCGTTGCCTCGCCCGGCGTAAGCGCGAGCTGTTCCTGCCTGCCCTTTTTCTCCTCCCCGGCAGAGGCTCCTTCTTCGGGTATTCCGGCCAGAACGCGCGTGAGGTTCATGGCGGACACGGGCCTTTCTCCGTCGCCGAATTTGAAGAGATGCTGCACGGGCTCGCCGAAGCCGGAGCCCGACGGCAGGTCGAACGCCTTGATCACGTAGACCTTTCCCGCGGACGAGAACACGGCGATGTTGTCCCGGGTGTTGGCGGGAATGATGGCGAGAAGCGCATCGCCTTCCCTGAACCGAAGGTTCTCCCCCACGGTCTTGGCGCGCCGTATCCAGCCCATCTGCGAGAGAATGACAGTGACGTCCTCGTGGACGATGAAGTCTTCCTGCGAGAACTCTACCTCCTCGGCGGCCCTGATCACGGAAATGCGCTTGTCGCCGTACGTTTCCTTGATCTCAAGAAGTTCCGTCTTGATGAGGCCCCAGATTTTTTTCTGGCTTGCAAGAATGGCCTCGATGTCCTTCTTCTGTTTGGTCTTCTCCGCCTTTTCCTTGAGGATGCGTTCGATCTCGAGTCCCACGAGCTTGTAGAGCTGCATCTCGAGGATGGCCTTCACCTGTTCATCGTCGAGCTTGAAGTGCTTCTTGAGCTTCTCTGCAGCCTCATCGCGTGACCTGGCCTTCCGGATGATCTTGATCGCCGTATCGAGGTCGTCGTAGAGCAGCTCGAAGGCCTTCAGGATGTGGAGCCTGGCCTTGAGCAGCTTGAGATCATAGTTGAGCCGCTTCGTCGTGATGTCAAGCCTGAAGTCCAGGAAGTACTGGACAAGTTCTTTGAGCGACAGCCGTTCGGGCTCCATGGTGGGCTTGAGCGCGGTAAAGTTCACGGGGAAGGAGGCCTCGAGGTCCGTGTGCTTGAACACGTACGCCATCACGAGTTCGGCGCTTGACTCTGCCTTGAGCTCGAGCACGATCCGCACCTCGTCCGTGGACTCGTCGCGCACGGTCGACACCTGGGGAAGTTTGCGGTCTTCCACGAGGCCGATGATCTTTTCGAGCAGTTTCGCCTTGTTCACCTGGTAAGGGATGGAGATAATGACGACCGCCTGCCTGCCGCGGGGAAGGTCCTCCACTTTATATTCGCCGCGTATCCTGATGGCCCCGTTTCCGCTCTGGTAGATGTCCTTGAGTTCCTTTTTCGAGTTCAGGATCTGGCCGCCCGTGGGAAAGTCCGGACCCTTGATGTACTTGAGAAGCTCTTTGGTCTCGATCTTCGGGTTGTCGATCGCGGCCGTGAGGCCGTCGATCACTTCGGAAAGGCTGTGGGGCGGAAAGGAGCAGCTCATGCCCACGGCGATGCCCGAGGTGCCGTTCACAAGGAGCTGCGGGAACCGGGCCGGCAGCACGGCCGGCTCCTTGAGCGAGTTGTCGTAATTCGGCCGGAAACCTACCGTCTCCTTGTCGATCTCGACGAGCAGTTCCTCGGCAATCTTCGAAAGTCGCGCTTCGGTGTAGCGCATGGCCGCTGCCGGGTCGCCGTCGAGGCTTCCAAAATTACCCGAGCCCTCGACGAGCGGGTAGCGAAGGGAGAAGTCCTGCGCCATTCTGACCATGGCATCGTACGCAGCCTGGTCTCCGTGAGGGTGAAATTTTCCGAGCACCTCGCCGACGACCGCTGCGCTCTTCCTGAATTTCGCCGTCGGCCCAAGACCCATCTCCCACATGGCGAAGAGGATGCGCCGGTGGACGGGCTTCAGTCCGTCACGAACGTCAGGCAGCGAACGGGACACGATGGTCGAAAGCGCGTAAGTGAGGAACCGGTTTTCGACCTCGGCGTGAAGCGCTGTTGTCAGAATTTGATCTTCCTTGACAGGCATGAACGATGCCCCCTTTCACTTTGTGTCTGTTTCTACAGCGCGGCATTCTACCATAAACGGCATATCTTTTTCAAAGAGAGTTTTGCGGCCGGGCCTCAAGTAGTGTATAATAATACGCATGGTGAATATCCTGAACAAGGACGTGGAGGCCTATAGTGAGGAGAGCTTCACGTGCGGCGGTTGCAACCGTGAGTTCCAGGCGAAGGTTGCCACGTGGGTGGACGTCTCGCGCACTCCCTACGTCAGGACAGCCCTGCTCAAGTGGCAGTTTAATATCATCAAGTGCACCCACTGCGGGTGCCAGCATTTTTCCGGCACACCTTTTTTTTACGAGGACTTCGAAGAAGGTCTTCTGATTGCCGTGTTCCCGCGCATCCCCGACAACCGCGGAATACTCGAGGCGAGCATCAGGGAAAAGTACGGCTACTATCCCGTACTTGAATATTTTTACGACATGACGCAGATATGGGTCCTGCTCTACTTCCAAGAGCACTACAAGACGAACAAGAACCTCCGTTCCCTCTCGCGGATCGGCGCTGGTGAAGAGAGGCTGCGCCATTTCCTCAGCTTTCTCAAGGAAGACCCCCTGATGATAGAAATTCGTGAAAAACTGACGGAATCCTTTTTCGGAGACGCGACGGAGGACGAACTCGTGGACCTGCTGGGGCAGGCGATATACAAAGTGGAAGGGATGCTACCCTGGCCCATGGACCGGCGGTGCCTGTGCGGAGCCGACCTCGCCGACACTTTTACGTGCTGCGGAAAACGTATCAATCTCGACAATCACGACAGTTTGCTCTCCAAGCATTACGTCATCTATTGTCCCGTCTGCAAGGAGTCCCTGGCTGGTGCTTCGTGCGATGTCTGCGGCAGGGTCTATACATGGAAGCTCGGAACGGTGCCCGCATATTCTACGGATGCCGGCTCAAAGCTTAAAACCTTTCCTGATGTGCCAAAGTTCGTATCCGAGCAATAGAAAGATGCATTAAGACAGGATCTTGACAGATATTTTCGCTTTTTCTCTGGATCCGTTTTCTTCGAAATCCGTATACAAAAGTTGTATATTTTGGATTTTCAGTATTTGCTCGTTTTTCGAGTCCGTACGCGTCCTGATTCGGGATTTTCCTTGACGCTCTCTCTAATTTATGTTAAGAATTTAATTTAAGAATCAGGCTCCGGAATTACCTTTCCATTTTCAAAACTAAACAGGGCGCGGCTGTAACAATGAGGCCAAAGAAAAAGTTGCGGCCGTACATGCAGGCGGGCTGTCATGAGTAGAAAAGTGATATCGTGTTCAGGACGTTACCGTCACCTGCTGAACCGATACGCCTCGGTCACCTTGAATTAATCATCCCGGACCGTTCCCTCCCGCACCTGGATCTCTGGCTCGTGTATTCGCTAGAATGATTCTGATATCTGAGAGGAAAGGCGCCTCGTGCTGAACGCGATCTATACGGGACCTTTGCAGGATCTATTCCGGTCAGTGGAATGGAAAAACCTCTTCACGATCCTTTCGGACACCACCGGGTTCAACCTCAGGATTTACTCGAACGAAGAAAACCTTATTTTATCCACAACGGGTTATTATCCTCTGTGCAAGGGATTGCTTCATACTTCGGAATTGAGCGCCCACTGCGAAACGCACTGCCTCCGCATCATGATGAGCGCGATAAGCCGCGGGGCCCCAAGGATCTTTAAATGTTACGCAAAGATTATGAGTTTCGCCCTCCCCGTCAGGTACGAGGAGGAACAAGCCGTGATTCTTGGGACAGGATCCTTTGCCGGCTATAAGGATTTCAAAAAAGTGGTCAGCCAACTCAGTCCTTCCGTACTTGATGAACTGCCTGTCACCACACCTCTTAAATTTACCGACGCGCGGCACGTAAAGCAGGTATGCTGCCTCGTCCACGGCTCCATCAATCAGCTCCTAAAAAATACCCAGGAAACCGTGACGCTCAAGAAGAAGATCGGGGTCCTGAAAGACGTTCTGGGCATGTGGAACCCCTCGGCAAAGGAACAACCGGAAACTCTTTATGAATATATGCTTGCCAATCTCTTTGTGCTTATCGACGCTCACTATATGACCATCCTGTCCAAGAACAAATTGTTTGACGCGTATACGAGCCTTTACAGCCTTGACAAGAATGGAAGAACCAATGAAGTCTTCAGCCTGGACGTCCATGATGCCGTCGTTCGGGAACTCGTTTCGGGCAAACCGGCCGTTTTCTCTCCAGGGCCTTTCCCGGGAGGCGGAAGCGACTTCTTTTACGACATGAAAACTTTCTATTTTTTCCCCATTGCCGTCAACGATAAGTTGGCCGGCATCCTGGGCATCTTCGGCTGCATGCTGAAGGAAAGCGACATGGTCCTTGTTCATTCATTCTGCAAACACATGGCGCTTTTTTTACAAAATCAAAGGTTGCACCATGAATTGAACCAGAAATTTGACAAATTTGCCGCTCTCTCGGAAGTAACAAAAGCTATCGCCCCCATCTTGAACTATGAGGTCCTGCTCCAGACGATCCTTGATAAGTCCGCCGAACTGCTCAAGGCGGAGCAAGGCTCCCTCATGCTTCTTGACCATGAAACCGAAGAATTGCTCGTCGAGGCAAAGAGGGGCATTATGGACGGCATAACGTTAAAATTCAGGCTTCGGAAAGGTGAAGGGATAGCCGGAAGAGTTGCCGAAATCGGCGAGCCCCTCCTCGTCGAAAACGTTGAGAACGACCCGAGGACCAGGCAAAAGAACAGACGGCGATACAAGACGCGGTCATTCGTCAGTGTGCCCCTGATGATAGAAGATCGCATGATAGGCGTGCTCAACCTGTCCGATAAGACGTCAGGCGAGGTTTTTAATAACGAGGACCTGGAACTTATCCAGTCCTTCGCTACTCATGCGGCCATTGTCCTCGAGCGGAATGAGTTCTACAATCAGACAGAAGAGCTCAAAAAACTCTCGATAACGGATTCGCTCACCGGTCTGGCCAACCGCAGGTATCTCCATGACAGGCTGAAAGACGAGTTGTCGCGTTCGGAACGGTACGGCCATCGCATGAGTCTCCTGATGATGGATCTGGACGGCTTTAAATATTACAATGATACTTTCGGCCATTCCGTGGGTGACAAGGTGTTGAAAAATGTGACCCGCGCTGTGCTGAATTCTGTGCGGCTGTCCGATATCGTCTCCCGCTACGGTGGAGATGAATTTCTGATTATCCTGCCTGAAACCGACAAGACACTGGCGATCGATATCGCGGAGAGATTGAGAAGCGATGTGGCAAAAACCGCGGTGTTGCCGGAAGACTTGCCCGACACGGGCTCGCGCACGCTTACCGTGAGCATTGGAATCGTGTGCTATCCTGAACATAGTACAACCATCGAGCACCTTCTTGAGAAGGTTGACAAGGCGCTGTACCTTGCGAAAAGCAGGGGAAAGAACAGGATAGAGGTTATTTCGTAGAATGCCTTTCATGACACTCACGGAAAAGGACTTTTTCGGCAGGGAAGAAGAACTGCCGAACCTGTATCGCAGGGCCCTTGATACCAAAAAGGGAATCGCACAAAACATCTTCCTTTCGGGACCCCGGGGAATCGGCAAGACGGAAATCCTCAAGCAGCTGTTCATCCGCCTGTTCTGGCGACAGGACGAGATTGTTCCCTTTTATTATTCTGTGAGTAATGCCATACTGTCCGCAGCCGATTTTTCAAGGGACTTTCTGATCCGGTTCGTCTCCCAGAGGCTCGCCTTCGAAAAAAAGGAGCAGGCCCTTCTTTCGCTCGAAGCAGTTTCACTCAGAGGGCTATCCTCTCTCGCGGAGGCCAGGGGGGCCTTATGGGCACGAGAGCTCCTTGACCGATATGGCCTGAGCTCCGCCGAGCCCATAGACTCGCTGCGCATAGCACTCAACGCCCCGCTTCAATCTACTCTCTCCACAGGTAAGCCCGTCGTTGTAATGATAGACGAGTTTCAAAGGCTGAACGGCCTTCAGATCCATGACATTGCCGACCCCGGGCTGGTTTCCCTCCTTGAAGTCCCGCTCTCATTTAAGAAAGCATCTCATCTGATCGCCGGGAGCGATGCCGAGATTCGAGAGATGTCCCTCTCCGGCGGTTTTGCGAAACTTACGGTACAACCCCTGGGACCCGAAGAAGCATCATCCCTGCTGCTTTCTCTGCTTCAGGCCCGCGGGATAGCCATCGATGCGACGCCTCACGCGCTCGTGCATCATCTTGGAGGAAATCCGTTCTACCTGCGCTGTATCGCAACGGCTCTCCGGCCAAACGAAACCTTCGGCGAGGAAGCGTTCTGGTCGGCATATCACTATGAGATCATGAACGGGCGTCTTTATCTCTACTGGTCTTCCCTCCTCAAAACCTTTTTCCCCGATTTGAGTCGAAGGAAAGATGCTCTGGAATTGCTTCATAAAATATATAGTTCCGGAGCGACGCCCCCATTGCAGAAGGCATCGGACGATTTTTTGGGAAGCGACGCCAACGCGGAAGCATTGCTTGGCGCCCTTCATCACGCCGGCTTTGCGAGAGGTGAGTTCGGCGTCTTCAGAGCGCCTGAAGACAGGGTGTTAAGGGACTTCATAGACTGTCTCTATATGAAAGAGATCCTCGGCAAATCCTCCCGTGACATCGAGACGGAGCTTCTCGCGAGATTATCGGGGACTAAGGAAAAAGGAGTCTCCTTTGAAATAGCTCTCCCGCGGCTCAAGGAATCGGAATTAGTTGCCGCTCGATGCTTCGAGCAGATGGGCAAAAACCTGCACATTAGCGAGGATATGATCGGCCAGATCCAGATGGCCCTTATCGAGGCGTGCATCAATGCCATAGAACACGGCGACGGTGAAGACGGGAACATTCATCTGGTTCTCAGCTTTATGAAAGACCGTGTAGAGGTTTCCGTTGAAAGCCCCGGCAGGGAATTCATAGTCCGGGAGACAGGCGAGCCTTTTACCGGACAGGAGCATGCGGAAACTCCGGGGAGAGGATGGGGAATTAAATTGATGAAACGCTTTGCCGATTCCGTGAGGTTTGAAAAAACGGATCGGGGAACCAGGGTGATTTTAATAAAAAACATTCGAAGACCTGAAGACATCCACAAGGAGGGAGCTGCAAACGGTGAGTAATTTTTCTCTGTCGTTAAAATCTGTCGATGGCGTTGTTGTCATTATGCCCAAGGGTTATGTCAATGATCTGGGCGCGGAGCGTCTGGAAGAGACCAGCGAGCAGCTTCTCGACGAAGGACTGAAAAAAATCGTGATAAACTTTTCCGATATGCAGTTTATCAACAGTATCGGCGCATCGGTCATCACGGGGATCGTCCAGAAAAATCTGGAATACGACGGCCGCCTCTGCTTCACCAATATGAAAAAAGTCCACCGCGACGTCTTTGAAATGCTCGGAATTACGAAACATGTGAAGGTTTTTAAGGAAGAGGGAGAAGCCCTCGTGTTCTTGAAGGAGCGGGGCTGATTATGAAGGGACACAAGGATCTCAATCGTCTCATGTTCGATCTTTCGTCACTCGTTGACCTCGGACAGGAAGTGACCTCTTCCAAGGAGTTTAACGAGAGGATGAAGAGTGCCCTGTACGTCATAACCGGGATGTTTTCGGTGCCCAAGGCCGCTTTATTTGCCTATCATGCGGAAAGTGGAAGCTTGGAGCTGCGTGCCGAAAAGGGTCTCAGGATCACCGGAGATCTCATCTTTCCTATCGATGCGGACGCCATTAAAATTCTTGCGCGCAACGAACCGTGCGATTTGCGGGAAATACGGAACAGCCCTCTGTACGCTCAAAATGCTGAGGTGTTCACCCGGCTCCAGACCCGGACGATCGTTCCGCTCTTTGTCAGGAGCGGTTTTATCGGCGCCATCTCGCTGGGTGAAAGGCTCGGCCGGACATCGTACCGTAAGAGCGAACGGGATGTCCTGAAAGTGGCGGCCCAGCAAATGGCGATAACCCTGCACAATGCTCACCTTTTTCTGGAGCTCTCGAGAAAGGCGAGAGAAAATGAGATGCTGTATGAGAACATGCGGTACATTTATCATGACACCATTCAGGCTTTTGCAGCTGCAATCGATGCAAAGGACGAGTATACCAAAAACCATTCCTACCGCGTCGCGAGTTACGCCGTTGCCATTGCACGGAGGCTCGGATGGAAGGAAAAGGACCTGGAAGGAATTTATATTGCGGGCCTCCTCCACGATATCGGAAAAATCATCCTCGACAACAACCTCATCAATAAAGGGAAACAGCTTACGGAGCGGGAACGCGAGGAGATCCGGCGACACCCTCAGATTTCCTACGACATTCTCTCAAAGATCAGGTTCCCCTGGAATGACATTACGGATTTCGTAAAGCATCATCACGAGCGGTTGGACGGCAGCGGCTACCCCGATTCTCTCACCGGGAGTGAACTGAGCGACGGCGTGAAAATTCTTGCACTCGCCGATGCATTTGATGCCATGACAACTGACCGGCCGTACCGCGAGCGGCTCCCTCTTTTACAGGCGTTCAATGAAGTAAAAAAATGCGTCGGGACACAGTTTGACGCCAAAATTTCGGGTGTCTTTTTTGAAATGCTGCGGGAGAAAATGAACGGAAAAACGAAAGAGAGTCTGGTGCTGCTCGACTTGCAGAGCTTGGGAGCCTTTCACCTCCGCAGAGAGCGGGTGGATTCCGAAGCTTACGCACAGGTATAAAATTGTACCGCACCGCCGGGAAAGCTGTTCCCCGTCGGCACGTCGACTCCTGCGGCTTTTTTCAAAATATAAGGCGGTGATCCCTCACCGCCTTTCCTGATCTGATTCGATCAGATTTTTTCCGGATTCCGCATTCGATTACGACTTCACCTCGGCCGCCTTTTTCTGACGCAGGGCCGCCGGTGCGGAGACCGCGTAACCGAGAACCGTGCCGATCAGGCCGCCCACCACGATGCTGACCGCCGCCGTGCAGGCGATCCCGACC
>JAWOJY010000177.1:0-12609 GCA_033854515.1 Nitrospirota bacterium | reverse complement strand
CAGGAGCCTGCCGAAGAAAAGCACGTCTCCTGCCGTGAGCGCGCAGGCCTTTATCCTCGACGACGCCGTCGGCCGGACGGCGGGGCCGGCGTATCCCGGGAAGCGCCGTGTTGCCTTCAGCCACACCAGGGCATGCAGAGCGAACCGCATCCAGAATGCGGCGTATACCAGGTAAACGGCTGCTATCGCGATCTTCATCACCATATAGTGTACCACACCGGGTCATAGCATCATGAACGGACTTTTTTGCCGACTCGTTCCTCTGCGCCGACACCAGTGTATTTTCAAGGAGCATGGCGATCGTGACCGGCCCTACGCCGCGGGGCACCGGCTTTATGTACGATGCCTTTCCCGACACCGACGGGAAATCCACATCTCCCGCGATACCGCCGTCTTCGAGCACGTTGATGCCGATGTCCACGGAACACTCCGCCTTATTTTTCTTTTACGAAGATGATCGCCGCGTCTCTGGGCACGTTGAAACCTGCCTCGGCTTCAATGGCCTTCAGGATGCCGCTCGGCACGGGACAGGCCGCGTGCTTGAGGTGCTTTGAAGCCGATTTGTAAACCGGATTGTTCTGGAAACCGGTGAGCGCGGCCATCATGTCGAGGGCCGAGATGTCTTCGAGCATCTTTTTGACCATCTCGCATTCCGTGTCGATCGAGAGCGTGATCTTCCTGTCCGTGCCCTTTTCGGCCCTGACCGTCACGGAATACCCGCACGCACCCGATGTAATGATCACCGTCGTCATGTACTGAACTCCAGAAGGTACAAGGAGCAGGGAAGCACGCTGGCCTGGGATCGCATGCCCCCCTGCCCCTGCAGCCTTATTATCACCAGGAGGGAATTCGGTGATAATTCCTATTGCCTTTCACTTCTTACTTAGCACATCCGATTACGCCCTTATCTCCACAGGGCTTTTCGACTTTTCGAGAAGCTCCTTCAAGTTCGGGAACTTGTCCTTCATGTGCGGGATGTGCATTGCCTGCATGAATTCCTTCTCGAACGAGGGGTCCGTTGCGATCTCGAGGAACTCCACCCACCGCGCCCGCTCGTCCGCCTCCTGCCGTTTTCCCCTGTTCAGGAGCGCCATGCGCGCGCCGTCGCCCGCCGCATTGCCCACTGCGTAGACCTTGTCTATGGGACAGTCGGGGAACATGCCGAGGGTGAGCGACGCCTCGCGGTCGATGTGGCTGCCGAAGGCGCCCGCGAGCACCACGCGGTCGAGTTTGGTGATGCCGAGCTTCTTCATCATGAGCTTGGCGCCAGTATAGAGGGCGCCTTTCGCCAATTGCAGGGCCCGCACGTCGGCCTGGGTGACCGTTATGTCCTGACCGATAGAGGTCTCCTCGGCCCAGGCGAGTACGTACTCGGGCTTGCCCTCCGCGTCTTTCCTCACCCGCGGCGTGCCGAGGTTCATGACGAACCTGCCGCTCCTGTCGATGATGCCCGCCTTGAACATCTCGGCCACAACCTCGATGATGCCGGACCCGCAGATGCCCTTGGCGTTCACCTTCTCGAGGTGGGTATGCCAGTCGGCCTTGCCGATGACTTTATAGAGCGGCTCTCTGGTCTCGGGGTCGATATGGACCTTTTCGATGGCGCCCGGGGCCGCCCGCATGCCGAACTTGATCTGCGCGCCTTCGAAGGCAGGGCCCGTGGCGCAGGACGTGGAGCAGACCTTCTGCCGGTTTCCGAGGAGGAGTTCTCCGTTCGTCCCGATATCGATGACAAGCACCATCTCGTCCTGGTTGTACTGTTCCTCTGCTATGAGGACGCCCACGTTGTCAGCGCCGACGAACCCCGCCTCGATCGGCAGCACGTGGATGTAGGCCGCGGGATTGATCCTGATGCCGAGGTCGCGCGCCTTGATGTTGAGTGAATTCTGCACTGCAGGGATGAAGGGCGAGCGTCCGATGTACTCCGGGTTCAAGCCGAGGAAGATGTGGTGCATGGCGGTGTTGAACACGATCGTCAGATCGTCGACCACGTATCCGGGATTGGGACCGTCCTTCCTGACTTCGGTCACTACCCGCTCGATGATCTCGTTCAGGCCGGCGATGATCGCCTTCTGCATGGTCTCGAGTCCGTTGGCGTTGCTCATGGCATAGGTGATCCGGGACATAACGTCCTCGCCGTAGGGGACCTGGGGATTCATCATGGACTCGGTGCTCACCACCCTGCCCGTATTCAGGTCCGTAAGATAGCCCACGCAGGTCGTGGTCCCGACATCCACGGCAAGGCCGTAACTCGCGTCGACGAAGCCGGGCTCAACTTTGATGATCTCCTTGTCCATCCAGACCGTGACCGTGGCTTTCCAGTCCCCCTGTCTCAGGACGTTCTGAAGATCTTTGAGGACCAGGTAGTCGAAGGTGAGCCCCGTGAGCCCGTAGTCCTCCTGGAGAAATTTGAGCACCCGCTCCCAGTCTCCCGTGGTCATGTCGTGGAGCGTGGGCGGCGTGAGTTCGACGTTGTACTTTTTTACGGCCGGATCGAGTTTGATCGACAGCTCCTTCGCTGCCTTGCGCACCACCTGTTTCCCGGCCCGCGACCGCTCCGGAACGAAGACCTTGATGTCTCCGTGTACCTGGGCCGTGCAGGCGAGCCTGATACCCGGGCCGTCCTCGGGCTTGATGTGCTTCTTCTCCGCGTCGGTAAGGACGGAGAGGTGGGCCATGCCCGATTCGATGTTGTCCTTTTCAAAGTATCCTTCCTCAATCCTCACCTTGCACTTGCCGCAGACCTTCTTGCTCCCGCAGAGGCCTTCTATATCGACCCCCAGGGACTGGGCCGCCTCGAGGATGGTCTTTCCCTCATCCACTTCGCCCCTCCTGCCCGAGGGCTGGAATATTACCTTATGTTTCTTAGCCATGAACTTCCTCCCGCAATCAATTCATGTACCGCGAAGTCGCGAAGAGCGCGAAGAAAAAAATGACACCTTCCCGGGGCGACTTACCTTCGCGCGCTTTGCGTCTTCGCGGTAAATATTTTTCTCTCCTGCTCCGATGAAACTTCTGAAGATGCATCACGCCTCCCGTAAGGGCATATGTTGATACACAGCCCGCAGTTGGGCTTCCCTTCCGTCGGCTTCTTGTTCGTCTTGTGCGCTCTGCAGGCGCTCAATTCTACCAATTCGACAAACGGCGCGTTCCTCGACCACTCCGCCCCCGTGATCGCCCCTGACGGGCAGTAGTCCATGCAGAACCTGCATTCGCCGCACAGGCAGAACTCGACGGGTTTGCCCGGCCTGAACGGCGCGTCCGTGAGGACTGTAGCAAGCGACAACCGGGGCCCGTATTCCGGGTTGATGAGCAGGCCGTTCTTGCCGATCCATCCCAGCCCCGCGGACGTGGCCGCCATCTTGTGGTTGAAGAGCGAATAGAGCTTCGAGATGAACGTGCCCTTCACGCGGTCCGAATCCGGGGGGATGGCAAGATACCGGTATCCCCGGGACTTGATGAACCGGACCGCCCGTTTTTCCAGCTTTACGAGCAGGCTGACGGTGTCCTCGTTCAGCTTTCGGTCTACGCCGATGGAGACCGCCGTTTCGAGATGGGCGATTTCCCCGCGCACCACACCGTGCAGCGCCGCGTACCCGACGACCGCCGCGCCCTGAGCAAGCAGCTCTTTCCTCAGTTCATCGTTCATCAGGCCTTCTTTGCTTCAGCCTCTTCCTTCATCTTTTTGAGCGAGCTGATCATATTGATCGCGTCTTTAAGCGCGTTGTTCGCGTCTTTGGCGTAGCCGTCGGCGCCGTACTTTGCCGCAACGTCCTGCGACACGGGCGCGCCGCCGATCATGATCTTCACGTTGGGGTTCTTCTTCCGCAGGTCGTCGATGACCTTTTTCATCCCCGTCATGGTCGTCGTCATCATGGCCGAGAGGCAGACGAGGTCGGAGTCAGTCTTCATCTGTTCCTCGACGAACCGGTCGAGCGGCACGTCGCGGCCCAGATCGTAGACCGTGAAGCCCGCCACGTCGAACATCATCTTCACAATGTTCTTGCCGATGTCGTGCACATCACCCTCGACGGTGCCGATCACCACCGATCCCCTCACCCCGAGATCGAGCTGCTTCACGTGGGGCTTCAGGATATCGAGCCCTGCGTAAAGCGCGTCTGCGCACATGAGCAGCTCGGGAACAAAGTATTCCTGCGCTTCGAACAGCCGGCCCACTTCCTCCATGCCGCTCACGAGGCCGTTGAAGATGGCCTCATTGGCCTCCATGCCGATATCAAGCGCCTCCCTGGCAGCCTCTTTTGCCGTGTCTTCGTCGTACTGGATAACGGCGTTTCTCAGCTTCGCGAGAAGCTCCTTTTTTTTCTCTTCCGTTACCATATGATTACCTCCTGTAATTTCTGACTTCATCCATCATCGCCTTGAAATTTTCGACCGGGACCGTGGGCCAGATGTCGCACCCGGGCCAGACCGCGCTCACGCCGTCGTCGATGCATTTCCGCACAGCCTGGCGGATCAGGTCCGGCGTGCCCGCGACGAGCACGTTGTACGGGTCGTAGTTTCCGAACACGAGCGCGCGGCCGAGCTTCTTGCGCGTCTCGGCCACGTCGTTTTTCTGGTCCACGCTGATCGCCCTCGCGCCGCTCTCCGCCATGAACGGCACGATGTCGTTCGTCTTCCCGCAGATGTGGAGCACGCTCGGCACGGAGAGCTTCGCGAAAATCTTCTTGAGATAGGGCAGGATGAGGCCCTTGAACACCCGTGGGCTCAGAACGTCCGAGGTCGCGCCCATCTCGCGCACCGTAATGTAATCCGCGCCGGCCTTCTGGAGTTCTTCCGCGACGATGATGATCGCGTCCGCGAGCAGATCGAGGAGCCTGCCGACCTTGTCCGACTTCTTGAAGGAGAGCTTCAACAAGTCGTTCAGTTCCATGATCTGGCCGGCGAGGGTGAAGGGACCGAGCACATAGGTCCCGATGGGCGCCTCGCCTCCGATGTCTTTCTTGATCAGCCCTATGGCCTCGCAGAGGAGAGGCACCCGCCCCCGGTCCTTGAGGTTCGACGGGAGCGATATGTTCATTTCTTCCTCGTTGTGTATCAACTTCTTCTTGATCGTGGGATACAGAAGGTCCTCGGAATGGGCGTACACGTTGACCTCGCACCCGAGCGCCTCGGCCTCGATGCACAGGTCGAAAGGGACCACCCCGCACTCGAAACCGAAGAGCTTGTAGGTCGACGCCGCCGCCGACGCCATCATCTTCGCGTCGAGGTGCGTCGCGGCGAACTTGTAGCCGAGCGACTTCAACCCTTCAGTAGTGACGTTCCCCATGCCGCTGAAGCAGGGAAGCCGGTCCACGGCCCCGCCCGTGAAGAGTTTCATCACCCGGTCTCTTGACGTTATCGTTTCTACTGCCATGATTTCTCCTTTCTCAATCCATCGGCACCCGGTTCATGAAGCGTCAGGGCGGCTTACTTCTTGCTTCTTACTTCTTGCTTCTTGCTTCTTGCCCTTCACGCTTCACAGTCATTTATTTTCTCGTCCCCCCGCTCGTGAGTTTTTCTATGAAATCCGAGAAGTATTTCTTTATCGGGAGATCCCCGTTCTCCGGTATCTTTTTCGTCTCGTCGTACACCAGCGTCGAGAGCAGAATATGGGCCGCCGCCACCGCCGGGAAGATACGCGGCGCCGTGACGATCGGGCCGTAGAAGTCGAAGTCGCTCCACAGCGCCGATGCCATTCCCTGTGCCACGGCGTCCATGGCCCTGAAGCCGTCGAGACTCCAGATGTTCTTGGCCTCTTTCCACATGTGGGTGCCGTTGGAGTACGCGCCGCCGCAGGGCAGTCCCAGTTTTTCCTTGATCAGCCGGTTTGCGACCAGGGAAAAAGACGTCGCCGGAAGGTTCATGACCGACGTGTCCACGATCACCGTGTCGAAGGCATCCGCGCCTTGGGAGAGAATTTTCTCAAGGGAGGTCAGGCGTCCGGCAGGCGACTGGTCCGTGTCGTCGAAGGCCTGGACCACGACGTGTTTGATGGCGAGGTCCTTGAGCTTCTGCACCTGCCCCTTGATGTCCTTGTCCCAGGGAGTGATGCTGTTGTAGAGGAACTTGTCCTGGAGCCCCCGTTTCGCCACGTACTCTGTGGCCTTGGCCCGCTTCTCCGCGACCCACATGTCGATGCCGAAGGGCATCGCCGTCGTCTCCGTATAAAAATCTATGTAGACCTGCGCCTCTTCCGGGGTGTTCGCCACCATGGCGACCATGGAGGGGATTCCCGTCGAGGCCGAGAGCTCTTCCTGTTTTTTGATGAGTTCAACCGCTTTCTTCCGGTCGAAATTACCTTTCCTGTCGGTCAGGATCCTGTCTTTATTGTGGAACATGGACGCAATCAGGAACGGCGGGTTATCTCCGGGCTGCCCGCCGACCTTTGCGCCGCCGATGGTGAAAACTTTCTGTTCTTTCTTAAAGCGAAACATTCCGCTCCCCTTTTTTCTTACCAGGATGGTCAGAACGAAAAGATTTCACCACAAAGGCGCGAAGGACGCGAAGTAAATCAAGTCTTGACACGATTTTCTTATGCAGTCCTTTGCGCTCTTCGCGACTTCGCGGTAGAAAGTCATGCGTCTGTTCTTATCGGGCAAGAATATATCTATAAGTCCAAAATAACGGGGGAGCCGTCGAAACGCTCCCCCATCTCTCTTCAGCTTCAGAACACGCCGTGGTCGAACTTCGACTGCGGCAGGTATTCCCACTTCTCCCCCTTGCGGTACTTGGCCTCGATGTCAAGGCACTTCAGGGCGTACTCGAAAGCGTAGGGAATGCCCGGCCCGCCGGGAACGAAGCCCGCGAGGATCATGCCGACCGCCGCGGCCTCGAAGATCTCGCCCGTGGTCGCGCCCGCGTTGATCGCCGGTATCACATGAATGATGCACCGCGGCGAACAGTAGCCGACCCCGCCGGACATGAACATGAGCTCCTTCACCTTGCGCGAAAGCGCGCCATCACCGAAGATGCTGGCATAGAAGTCCGCGAAGGTCCTCCCCGGCTCCGGGGTGACCGTGTTGATGATCTGGAACATGCGCGGAACGAACCCGCACTGCTTTTTCATGTACTCGTTTACTTCTTCGACTGTCATTTTCTTGTCAGCCATTTTTCTTTCCTCCCCTTGCCCGGCCGTCTGTGCGGTCCGGGCCAACAGTTTCTTAACATGGTCCAAAATTCCCATAATCTGGACCTCCTTTTCCCTGTGACTTCGGATCACCTCCCCTTTTTTAAAATTTCCACTCCCTGGCTACCTGGATAAATTTCCGTATGTTTTCGTAGGGGACCGTGGGCGGTATGTCGCAGCCCGGCATAAGCACAAAGCCGCCGTCGGCGCCGGCGGTCTTGATCACTTCTTTGCACGTCGTTTCCACGTCCTCCACCGTACCCTGGAGCATGACCTTCACCGGATCGATGTTTCCCGCGAAGCACATCCTGCCGTGGAGCGTCTCCCTGGCCTTCGCCATGTCGGTCTTGTGGTCGAGGCTGATGCAACTCGCGCCGGTGAGCGGGAACAGGTCGAGCCGGTCCGTGGTGTTCCCGCAGATGTGCACGAGGGTATGCACGTTTTTTGACCGCGCCCAGTCCGTGAATTTTTTGAGATAGGGCAAGGCGAATTTCTCGAACTGTTTCTTCGAAATCAGGTCACCTGACGCAGTGGGGTCTGCAAGGCTTATGACCTCCAGCGTCCTGTCGCTCACCAGAGGCTCGTACAGGTGGATGAGCAGGCGCGTGGCGAAATCCACCACCTTCTCCACGAAGGCCGGTTTTTTGAACGTGGCCTTCATCATGGCCTCTTCGCCCACGAGCCGGGCGCCGAGGGTATAGGGCCCCCATGCCGTCATGGTCACGACATATTCGCCGCCGATCTTCGCCTTTGCGGCCTTCAGGGCCTTCTTGACCGTATTAATGACCTCATTAGCGTCCACCCTCGCAATGTCCAGCTTCTGAAGATCTTCTTCCGTGTTGATCAGGGGCGCCTCCAGGTCGGGCGCGCCCATTTCCCGGAACTTGATCTTCCCGCCCAAAGCCGATGCGTGGAAGTTATTGTACCCCGAGCCCGCGTAGACGATATCGCACTGGAGCTTTGCGCTCATGTCGACGAGCATGCCGGTCATCTTGTCCGCGTCCATCGACAACGCCTGGAACGATGTCCCCCAGTTCTTGATGCTCCACATGCCAGCGCCGAAAAGGCTGACCGGCAGCCTGTCGGACCTGCCTCCCTCAAACGCCTTCAACATCACTTCTTTCGGTTTCATATGCATCCCCCTTTGCGTCCTTTTATTATCTATCATCGCGCGCTCATGCCATGGATATTATGGAGTGCCTGCCTGAATTCCTCGAGGTCAACGGGTATCCTCGTCCCTTCTATTCCGACTGAATCCCGCGCGTCGCCAAGCACGAACACCCGCGTACCGGGCGAAATATTTCTGATTATCTGTATCGCGTCTTCCACGGAGAGGCCGAAGGAATCCGGATCGAAGATCACCAGAGCGTACCGCTTGTTCATGCACAACTGGACCGCGAAGGCGGGATGGTCTGCGATGGCCACGTTGTACCCTTCGTCCCGTAGTATTCCGTAGAGATTTTTTACCAGGATGGGATTATGAGAACAGAAAATAATTTCATCCATAACAATCAAAAAGTTGCAATTTAAATGCCATGGGAAATAATCTTGTTTGTAGGGCTGTTACGTTGAAGGGAGACCCGGAGACGAACATTCAGAGGGGTAAAATGCCTCGTCGTAAGCGGAAATTTTCCCCAAGAGAGGACAAGATTCATCCTGTACAATCGCCGTGCTCTTTCCTCCGGCAGACGGCCGCCGATGAGCAAACGCGGCAATCCGGGCATGTCCGGCAAGCATGAGCTTCAACGCCCCGGCCGCATCCCCAGCGCATTGAGGATTTCGCTTACCGAATCGGAGCGGTTCATGGTGTAGAAATGAAAATACCTGACACCATGCTTTCTCAGGTCTTCGCACTGCTTTATCGCGAACTCGACGCCGAGCTTCCGCATGTCCTCGGGCATGCTCATCACCGGTTCCATCCTGTCCAGGATTTCTTTCGGCACCGTTGCATTGCACAGTCCGGCGAATTCTACGATTCTTTTACAGTCGACGATCGGCATGATGCCGGGCAGGATCGGGATCGTGATCCCCTGTTTCGCCGCCCTTTCCATGAAATCGTAGTAGTAGCGGTTGTCGAAGAACATCTGGGTGATGCCGAAATCGGCGCCGGCGTCGATCTTCTTTTTCGTGTATTCCATGTCCTTGTCGATGCTCGGCGATTGCTGGTGCCCTTCGGGATAGACGGCCACGGCAATGGAGAAATAATCGTATTTTTTGACGAATTCAACGAGGTCCCGGGCGTATTTGAACTCGCCTTTGGCCGGGTCGAAGTCGGGGACGTTTTTCGGCGGGTCGCCGCGCAAGGCGAGGATATTGTCGATGTTGTGAGCCTGATAGTCCTTGAGCAGCAGGTCTACGGCGGTCCTGGTGGCACCGATGCAGGTAAGGTGCGACATGACCGTGAGGTCCGTTTCCTCTTTGATCCATGTGAGCGTGTTGCGTGTCCGCTCCCGGGTGCTGCCTCCTGCTCCGTATGTCACGGACACGTACAGGGGGGCATAGGCGCTCAGGTCTTTCACCACCTTCATGAAAGGCTCTTTCCCTTCCGCAGACTTCGGAGGGAAAAATTCGAAGGACAGGCCCTGTGTTTTTTGTGCGAGTTTTTCTTTGATTCTCATTATGGTTGTCTCCTTGGGACCTCTATTAGTCCCAGGTATCCAGTATAATGAGCAAGAAACATGCCATGGCTGCGGCGTGATGAGGAGATCAATGCGCGGGTTGAAACCCGGGGCTCCCGCTCAGGTTTCACTGGCCGCCGTTATTGCCCTAAAAATCATTTTCGTAAAAGCATCTCCGTCGAAAACTGTAACATTTCTCTAAGGAATAATACCTTGATTTCTAAGCGCAGATGTGAAAAAATACTATCCCGTTCGGTCTTGCAGACCGGCCGGGCATTCAACCAAATGCTTTTATCCGTGTCAATACTCGTAGTTGGTAGTGTCAAAAGTTTTATGAAAACTGGAGAGGCAAGCATGAAACCACGGAGGGCACTGAGAAATGCCCGGGGAAAACCAAAATACCGAGTAACGATTTCTCAAAAAGATACTCTGTGCACTCATGATTTAACAGGCCGAAAGAAGAACGAGAGGGGCTTCTCAGAAGAGGTCACAGAGAGGGAGGAAGATCCAGAGATGCATTTACTCTCCCCATTCAAGATGTTCTCTGTGGACTCAGTGGTTTAAGTTTGACAGTACATGAACAAAAAAGGGAGGCAGGCATGAAAAAGGCGTTTCTGGCGGCAATAACGATGTTCCTGGGTCTGGCACTAATAGGATGTGGCGGTGGCGGCACCAGTGCACCACCACCACCCCCCACAGTTACGACACAGATCCTGAGCGACCCGACGTTAGACGGTGATATCTCTCTAGACGTCTCTAATAATTTTACAATAACACAGAGCAATACTCAAAGTGAGTTTGCCGGCATAGATCCTTCCACAGGGACGGAGTATCGTGCGTTCTTGGATTTCCCCCTGGCAGGTGTGGGTGGTGTTCCTGGTAATGCCACCATCGTATCGGCGACCCTCGATATATATATTAACAGCATCCAGTCATTGACCAGCACGGTTCCACTTAGTATCGAACTCGTCTCCTTTTCGTTACTAAGCTCGGCTGATTTTAACAGTAGTCCATTGACAACCACCTTGATCACATTTCCAGTTTTTCAGACGGACTTCAATCAGCACGTATTTGTTGATGTCACTTCATTGATGGCTGAGGCACAGAGTTTGGGCCTGCAGAACTTCCAAATTCGAATAGCACTGGATTCCAGTGCAACTTCCCCCGGGCTCATCGAGATCAATGACACCACAGGACCGAACCAGGCAGCTCTTGCACCTCTGCTGGAAGTCACGTATTTCTGATACTAAGAAACTTCGGGGACGTAGTGTCCGAAATGTCCTTACGACATCCATGAAAATGAGCGGTCTTGGGCCGCGGTTGATATGACACGTAGGACACAACGTCCCGAAAGTTCTGGTAATAGTTCTGGTAGTGTTGAAGCTATGGGAGTGAAGATGAAACGATTTCATTTTTTGAGTGAAGAGATAAATAGTATTTATCGTATCTTCATTATTGCTTTAATGGCTACCCTTGTCTCATCGGCAGCCGGTTGTGCCCTCAAATACAGTCGCAGCAGCTCTGCTGTTCAGCCTTCCGAAGTTTTCGATCAGGCCGTAGCTATTATTGAGCATAACTATGTTGACGATTCCGGTAAAAAAGTGACTCTTGACACGAGCAAACGGCCTGATATCAATTCCCTCATATCTCAGCTATCACCGCGATCGAGGTGGCTAATCAACAAAGTCGGGAATCACCCACCGGAAGGCGAAATAGGAGCTAGGGTGAAATTGAACAACGGTTCATTCGAGATTATCCGAGTCCTCGGGAACAACCCAGCGCAGCAAGCTGGGTTACACCGGGGCGACAAAATCATTGAAATTGACAATGAGCCGGTAGCCGGGCTTTCGGAGTTGCAAGTAATAGAGAAATTAGAGGGGGATCCGGATACAGAAGTTGTGTTGAAGATAGAGAATAAAAACAACGAAACCAAGGTGCTAAGAATTACTAGGAAGACAATTAAACCTGTTCCATATGTCGCGTCTCGCATGATCGAAAACAAACTAGGCTATATGAGGATAGCTTCTTTTGGAGATGAGACCCCTTCAAAAGTCGAAGAGGCGGTAAAAAGACTCGTGCGTGAAGACATGCGGGGACTGATCCTAGATTTGCGGAATAATAGCGGTGGACTCTTTGATTCGCTCGTTAAGACATCTCAATTATTGCTTAAACCAGGAGAAATCATCTGCACTTTAACTCCAAACGAAGCAAATGAGGGAAGAGTATATAAAGCAGGTGGCTGGGCACATTATACGAAATTTCCATTGGTTATCCTCGTTGATAGTCATACGGAATCCGGAGCTGAAATAATTGCAGCCGCGTTGAAAGAAAATAAACGTGCTCTGTTGGTTGGAGAGAAAACCCCTGGCAGCGGTGAGATACAAACGCTTTACCCCCTGAAAGACGGCTCAGCGCTTCGAATAAGGGTCGCATTTGCACATACGCCGACGGGTAAGAGGATTGAGGGACGAGGCGTTCAGCCTGACAGGGAAGTTATGATGTCTGGCGCCGACATGGATGCTCTCTACGATAGAATCGATTCTTCTTCCAATGTTACTTTCGGAGAAACCGCAGGCGATATTCAACTCAAGACTGCTGTCACTTTGCTCCGTGAGCAGATTGCAAACAATGAGCAGTAGGTAGATTGGATTGAACGGAGTGAAGTCCAACAAAGGCCGTTGAGTTGCTTTTCCGACTAGAATTTGTATCGCAACAGTACTTGGATATTCTTGAGATCATCTAATGGATCAAAACTGTACCTGCTAAGCGATGGAATAAGACTCCATGTAGTCTTATCACCGTCTTTGTGGAGCGTAATGGCAGCGGTCTCTTCAAAGCATTCGTTCACCGAGCTGACAGGCATAT
>JAWOJY010000176.1:0-11324 GCA_033854515.1 Nitrospirota bacterium | reverse complement strand
TATCGGACGAGTTGGCAGTGAGCCCCAGAGGAAAGCTTGCGTTCCAATCCTGCTTCTCGTGGATCCAGGTGGAGTGCACCGTAACGATGTGCGGGTCGGCGATGTACTGGTACTGGGCGTCGAAGGCGTAGTCCGTAAAGTTGTTGGTCGGTCCGCTCAGAGGGGTGACGCCTCCTCCGGGAAACACCTCGGCATAAAGTCCATAGGTCCCCACCTCGAGCGAATGGGGGCCCCAGTTCTTTTCAGCGGCCAGACGCCAGTACGGGGCCACACCATCGATGATGTTCGAGTCGGCAAGACCGTTTGGTCCTGGGGTCGGACTTGTCGGGGGCTGGTTCCCGCCGACCTGCGACGAGCGGTAGAACGTCAACTCCCCATAGAGCAAGTCGTTCCAGTACCCGTATGCTCCCAGCCCCGCCACTTGCTGCGCAAGAGTCCCGTCGATCTGGGTGGCTGCCGTCGGAGAAGGGGCAACGCTGGACGATACGAACGGGAAGCCCCATGCAGGCGTGCTGTTCCACAGGTCCTGAACCGTGGGGTTGTTGTTTAATGTGAGGCCGTACACGATGTTTGACGCTTCACTGGCGAACCGTATGTCGGCGTTGTCCATGGTGAAGTGATCGTCAGGCTCGCTGAAGGTGACCTGGGCGTAGGCCCCCAGCTTATCGGAGATGCGGCCCGCATAAAACAGGCTCAACGCATCGGGAAACAAGACGTTACCATTTTGCGTACCCGGCTGCTTCTTGGCGATGTCGGTCATGGACACCAGCAGCATTGCCGAGACAGGCGGGTAGTAATTCTCCTTCAGAGCCGCCGTGTGCCCCAGGGTGACGTTGGTCATGGTATAGCCTCGCACTTTAAAGGAACGGCCGAAAGGGGTAAGCTCAAGAAATACGGTGTGACAGGCAGAGCATTCCATCCCCGTTTGCCGGGCAAAGCTCGGCACGGCATGGACATTCGCCGGCAGGAGCATAAACGCCAGCACTGCAAAGACCGTGGTACAGATGAAAGCCTTCATGCTGCAATGATCGTTATTCATTGCTGATCCTCCTTTCATGAGTGCCATGACTGGGAAACCATTTATAATCTCTCGTAAAATGGGACGACGTTGAGCAAGATAAAAAATGCTCACAGCGATAATACTTTCATTGCAGAATCTTTGTGCACTATTCAAAAGGCAAGAATATAGTTCAAGTATAATGCGAATTCTAAAAAGCGCAAGAGGCGCATGAAAAATGATTTTGAAAAACCGGAGGCCACTCCTTTTCGGGGTGGCCTCCGGCAATCAATCGTTGTTCCTTTCAAACGCGGATACCGTCAGACGGTGCGGAGCATGATGCTCCACATCCTGGCGCTGATCGCCGTGCCGGTCAACAGCTCCGCAAAGCCGACGCAGAGAAGCGCTACAAGATTCATGACGATCGGGCTGATGCCCGCGAGCGAGATGATGCCCAGGACAACAGCGGACAGGCCCAGCACCAGCTGGACGCCTGCCGATGCCATGACCGCTTCGTGCGCCACCTTGCCGTACGATTCATGCTCTCCGGCCCGCGCGATCAACAGCGAGTCGAACCACGAAGCCACGCCGCTGCCGAAAGCCAGGGTGACGCCGTACACGATAACGGCAATGGGCGTCAGCAGCAAGGGAATCACATTCAGAATGGCAACGATGCCGAGAATGAGACCCGCAACGCCTCCGACGACCTCAATGGTCAGCCCTGCTCCGAGCTTGGGCACCTCGCGGCGTCCCTTACTGGTCTCGGTAAGGAAATCAGAGAGCCGCGTTGCGATCGCCCCGCCTTCACACACGAAAGCGATACCCAACGCAATGATCGACAGATGGTTCATCAGTGTCGACAAAATATTTCCCAATCCAATGATGGCCAGAACGACCGCCGCTGCGCCGGCAATGCCGCCGATCAGCGAGCCGGCTCTCACCATCTTGGCTGCGGCCATTTCCTTGCGGCCGGTTTCAGGATAGGTAGTAGTTGCGTTCATAATGCACACCTCCTAGAGCACAGCGCGCAGAAAAGCGCTTCCGCCGTGCTCAACCTGTTACTATTTAATTTTAGCTCTTTTTCGGATTGTCAAAACACAGGAGGTACGAAAAGTCGCGTGAGTGCTCAAAAAAATTCATACGATGGTTTGGAAAACAGCGAATTAGCGCATACTTTATTCGTCTATCTCTCGATGAGAATCAGGACGCCGGCCGCTATGGCGAGGATTGCCATGATAGTGCCGCTGCCGGAAAAACTGAAATGGAGAAGGGGCATGAGCCCTTTCAGAATGAGCCATATCCCGAGCAAAAGCGCTCCGACTTTGGAAAGTTTCATACGTGAGGTCTCCTTTATTTTAGAGATCGTGAACGGCGTTGAGCGAATGGGTACATGGATAACGCATATAATTATATATGAAAACATGCAAAGGTCAAGGGGGCCGGCATGGGCCGTAAAATGGATCATCGACGCACCGGCGGGAGCGGCGCGTCTTCCGGAGTGCCGGACAGCGTAATGTCCTCGGCGTTGCCCGATTGCCGTCGAACGTCTTCAGCGACTTTGCTCCAGTCCACTCTGTTCGCCGCGTTCATTTCCTCGACACGCTTTCTCGCCTCGGCTGCGAGGTCCTTGACCATTCCATAGGCATCGGGATCTACTTCGAGAAATACGCTCCCTCCATCCGTTACAGCGGCCTTCACCGGCTCATAGACCGTCTCGCCCGGCGTGCCGGCCTGGACCTGGTCGTAGAACGGCCCTATGTTTTGCGATAAAACACGGATGCATCCGTGGCTCGCGAACCGGTACACCGTCGTGGGCTCGATGGTCTCGTGAATGAGGATCGCGGGAAATGATGTATAGATGGCATATCGTCCGAGGGGATTGTCCGGACCCGGCGGCACCTCGGTCAGGACAGGCTCACCTAGTATGCGCATCTGCCATTGGATCGATTCGGGGACGTACCAGGTCGGGTTTCTTTCCTTGCCTGTGATCGTAAACGGACCAATGGGCGTGCGCCACCGGGTTATGCCCCGCCACGAGGATATGCCGAGCCCCACGGGAAAGGCCATTTCAAGTTTGCTTGCCTTAAAATAGTAGAGCATCCTGCCGGGGATATCGACGACAATGCCGTTGGACGCCGCCTCAGGCGCTATTTTTCGGGTGTTTATCCTAAGCACCTGGCCCGGGCGGAGGGACTCTTCCGGATTGAGATGGTTTTCCCTGGCGATATCCTTTATATCGGCTCCCAGCCTCGCGCTGATAAGCGGGAGGCTGTCGCCTTCGCGAACGCTGTACAGGGTTTCGCCGCCAATGACGTTGTCCGCGCAGGCGACGGCGGGAACGAGAAGGAAAAGAAACATGGCGGAAAAGCTCTTCACAGTCGCAATCTTCATCGGCGCCACCATGCAAAAAACTATGCCAGGCTTTTTGACGCTATCTCGTATACGTCTTTCGATAGCTTCGGCGTATTCAATATCCTTTCGAGCTGGGCCTTCATCAAGGCCTGGCGCGTGACATCGTATTTTCGCCACAGCGTGAAAGCGGAGACGAGCCGGGCCGCGATCTGGGGGTTCATGGGGTCGATTGCGATCACGTAATCGGCCAGAAACTCGTATCCTGCGCCGGCCGGGTCGTGAAAGCGGACGGGATTGGCCTGTGCGAAGGCCCCAATAAGAGCGCGTACCTTGTTCGGGTTCTTGATGTTGAAGGCCGGATGCTTCGTGAGGGCTTTCACGGTCTCGAGCGTGTCCGCGAGCCGCGAGGTCGCCTGGATGGAAAGCCACTTGTCCAGTACGAGCGGATCGTTCTTCCATTTTTCATAGAACGCCGCGAGCGCTTCTTCCCGCTCCGGGCAATCGTTATTGGCGAGGCTCACGAGGGCGGCCATCGTGTCGGTCATGTTATTCGCTGTGCGGTACTGTTCGATACAGAGCTTCCGGCCGTCCCCGTCATTCAGTTCCGTAAGATAGGCGAGACAGAGGTTTTTGAGGCTCCGCCGGGAGATCGATTCCCGGTCGATCCTGTACGGTCCGGTCTCGACGTTGCCCGCATAGACGTTACGGAAAATATCCTTCAACTCCCTTGCCAGGGTCGTGACCGCGAACCGGCGCGCTTCATGAATGGCGGTGGGATCGATCACATCCATGAAGTCCGCGAGGTAGGTCTCGGACGGAAGCGTGAGGGCATAAGCCTGGAACGCCCGGTCCGGCATGTCGCTCTTCAATGTTTTTTTGAACGCGTCGATAAATGCCCGGTCGAGGGAAAGCGCCTTACCCCGCTGGCAGTCCCTGACGATCGCCATGATTCGCGTGACCGCGAGCTGCTGGCCCGCGTCCCAACGGTTGAACTCGTCGCCGTCGTTCGCCATGAGGAACAGACGCTCGCGGTCGCTCACATCCATCCGGAGCTTCACCGGCGCGGAGAAGCCGCGCAGAAGGGAAGGCACGGGCTCCTGCGGAATGCCGGTGAAGACAAAAGTCTCCTCCGATTTTTTGAGCTGAAGCACCCGTGTGCCGAGGACCGCCGCGTCCTCACCCTCAAGCTGAAGGGGCAGGTCCTTTCCATCATTGCCGAGCAGGCCCACGGCAAGCGGGATGTGGAAAGGTTTTTTCTCGGGTTGGCCGGGGGTAGGCGGACAGGTCTGCCTGAGCGTCAGCGTGAAGCGCTTCGCTCCTGGATCGTAGGAACGGCTCACGTGGATCTCCGGTGTGCCTGCCTGGGAGTACCAGAGCTTGAACCGGCTGAAATCGACCCCGTTCGCGTCCTCCATTGCCTTCACGAAATCATCGATCGTGACCGCCTGGCCGTCATGGCGCGAGAAATAGAGGTCCGTCCCTTTCCGGAATCCCGCCGGACCGAGAAGCGTCCTCATCATGCGGATGACCTCGGCGCCTTTGTTGTAGACAGTGAGGGTGTAGAAGTTATTGATCTCCACGTACGACTCGGGCCGCACGGGATGGGCCATGGGGCCTGCGTCCTCGCGGAACTGGTGCGTGCGGAGAATGTTCACGTCACCGATGCGTTTCACCCCGCGCGAAGTCACGTCCTCCATATAATGCTGGTCGCGGAACACGGTAAATCCTTCCTTGAGGCTGAGCTGGAACCAGTCGCGGCAGGTGACGCGGTCTCCGGACCAGTTGTGGAAATACTCGTGGGCCACAACGCCTTCGATGCCCTGATAGTCGCCGTCCGTGGCCGTTTCCGGTCTCGCGAGCACATACTTGGAATTGAAGATGTTCAGGCCCTTGTTCTCCATGGCGCCCATGTTGAAGTCGTCGGTCGCCACGATCATGAAGAGGTCCAGGTCGTACTCCCTGCCGTACGTCTCCTCGTCCCATTTCATCGCTTTCTTGAGCGACGCCATGGCATGGTCGCACTTGTCTTTATTATGGTGCTGCACGTAGATGCGGAGCGTCACGTCTCTGCCTGACATGGTCGTGAACTTGTCCTCGATGTGTGCGAGGTCTCCGGCAACAAGCGCGAACAGGTACGAGGGCTTGGGGAAGGGGTCGTGCCATTTAACGAAGTGCCTGCCGTCCTTCAGGTCGCCCGCGCCTTCGGGGTTGCCGTTCGAGAGGAGGACCGGGTACTTCTTCTTCTCCGCGACAACGGTGATGAAGAAGCGCGCCATGACGTCGGGCTGGTCGAGATAATAGGTGATCCTTCGGAACCCTTCTGCCTCGCACTGGGTGCAGAACATGTCGCCGGACATGTACAGGCCCGAAAGCTCGGTGTTCTCGCGGGGGTTGATCTCGGTCTCGATTTCGAGCGTCACGTTTTCCGGCGCCGAGGGGATGGTGAGCGATTCGGCATCCACGGAGTAGTCGCCGGGGCCGAGCGGACCGCCGTTGAGTGCCACGGACTTGAGCACGAGGTTACGGCCGTCGAGAACGAGAGGCCGCGCGCCCTTCGAGCGGTCATGGTTGCTCGTGATCACGAGCAAAGACTTGACGCGCGTCCGCGTCTCACCCAGGTCAAACTGCAGGTTTACCGTGTGGACGAGGTAATCGGGCGGGCGGTAGTCCTTGAGATAGACGGTCTTGCGCGCGCTCTTTGCAGTATACATTATGAATTGGCTCCTGGGGGGTTACGGGTGAATTTTCTTTCTTCTTATTCATGGCCCATGTCTCTCTAGGGATTCTCTATTCGACGATCGTTATCGCCACGCCGGCGCCCTGGTTGACGATGCTGCTCGTGACGCTGCCCAGAAGGTGCTTTGCCGTACGATCGCACCGCCCGACGATGACCGTCTGGTAGCCTCCGTCGCGTGCTTCCTCGAGGATGCTCTGGGCCACATCGGTGGAATCGGAAATGGACTTCGTCTGTATCTGCTGGGGCTTGACGCCCTGTTCACTCAGGACCTCGACGGCCTTCCTGAATACCGGCTCCATCTTCTTTTTCTGACCAGCGATCCATTTGTCTACGACTTTCTTTCGCTCCTTCTTCTCCTCTTCGGAGAGGATATGCCCCTCATCCCAGAATATAGCCGGAAGATTCGGAAGCACGTGAACGAGGGTGATCTGCAGATCGTTCGCTCCTCCGAACTGCTGTGCCGTGTATTCCACAGCTTTCATCGCGCTTTTAGAATCGTCGAGCCCTATGAGTATCTTCTTCATGACAGACTCCCTCTCGCACGCAAGAAACGCACATTTACGCACATGAAGATTTTGTTATTATGGGTCTCATAGTTGAATTGACGTGAACCAGAAAATCTTCCTTTTTCCCTCTTCCGTCTGGCTTGTAAGCCTGCATGCTTGCAAGCTGGCAGGCAAGATTTATCGAAGCCTCTATGGAAAAAGATAATATAAAATTCCGGAAAAGGCAAGGTCAATGGTGAAAATAAGAGTGAAAGAGTTGAGAGTTAAGAAGTCGAGGAGTCTCCGTCCAGGATCGCCCGTACGAACTGCTCGGCGATCCTGCCGTTCCTGCCGCCGGCGCCGATAGCCCACTGGATGGCGAGCCGGCCGAGCCTTTCCTTGTCCAGTCTGATGCCGTATTTCGCGGCATAGGAGGCGACGATTTCGAGATAGGTGTCCTGGGAGAAGTGATAGAACCCGAACCGCAGCCCGAAGCGGTCGGCGAGCGACAGCTTCTCCTCCATGGTGTCCGCGGGCCGCACTTCGTCATTGTCATTATCGGAAAACCTCGTGGGGACGAGGTGTTTCCGGTTCGACGTGGCGTAGAACAGGACGTTTTCCGGGATCTCCTCGAGACCGCCGTCCATGAGGGTCTTCATCTCCTTGTAGTCGGTCTGGCTCTCTTCGAAGGACAGGTCGTCGATAAACAGAATGAAACGGTACGGTCTGCTTTCCGCGATAAAGTCGTACATCTCCTGGATGGTGAGGATATCGTGCTTGTAAATCTGTATCATGCGCAGGTTGGTGCCCTCGAAGACCGTGAGCAGCGACTTCACGAGCGACGATTTGCCCGTTCCCCGCTCTCCCCAGAGGAGCACGTTGTTCGCCCTTCTGCCCTCGACAAAACTTTTCGTGTTCCGCAGGATCTGCTTTTTCACCGCATCGATGCCGATGAGATCGTCCTGGTCGGTCCGGACGGGCCGCCTGACCGATCGCAGGGTCTTCTTCCTGCCGTCCCAGGTAAAGGCCCGATATTTCTCGAAGTTTGCCGACTCCGGCCTGCCGTCCACGTAGCGGTCGAGCAGCCTGTCGAGTTTGGTCAAAATCTGTCCAATCTTTGGTTTCGCCATTGCGTTTGTTGTCCTCTTCGCCGTAAATGCGCGGCGAGATTACCATACAAAAGACAAAGAATTTCTCGCAGAGGCGCGAAGGGCGCAAATCGAAATTGTGCGCTTTAAAAACTTTACGTCCTGAGCGTGCTGCGCGAGAGAACAGCCTTTCAGTCTCAGCGTGTCACGGTATGGCTGCCGCGTCAGCAAAAATAAAAGGGATGATGATATCATCATCCCTTTGCGTGAATTTCGGCCCTTACTTCGCTTTCATCTTCACCGGCTCATAGGTGCAGAAGGGCTCCGCGGCGAGATAGTCGCCGGAGATGGCGAAGGCCCGGGCGCGGCAGCCGCCGCAGACCCTGCGGTACTCGCAGATGCCGCACTTGCCGTGGTAGTGGTCGAGGTCGCGCATCTCCTGAAAGAGCTGCGACGTGTTCCATATCTTCGAGAAGGGCTCCTTCTTGACGTCTCCGGCCTCTTCTTCGAGGAACCCGCAGATCTGCACCTTCCCCACATGAGATACAAAGGCGAAGCTCTGGCCTCCCATGCAGCCCTTGGTCATGGCGTCGAAGCCGTGCGACTCGGGCGTGACCGTCTTGCCCTTTGCCTTTTCTCCCTGGCGGAAGATACGGTAGTAGTGGGGCGCGCAGGTGGGCTTGAACTGGATCGGCACCTTGTCGCGCATTTCGTAAAACCATTTCAACGTCTTCTCGTAGTCCGCGGGCGATATTTCCTGGTCCGCGAGTTCCTTGCCCCGTCCCGTCGGAACGAGGAGGAACGGATGGTACGCCACGGCGCCGAGTTTGATCACCATGTCGAGGAGTTGCGGCAGGTCGGCCACGTTGTGCTTAGTAATGGTGGTATTCACCTGGAATTCCATGCCAACCTTCTTGAAATTCTCAATCGCCTTCATCACGCCCTCGAAGGCCCCTGCGACGCGGCGGAAAGCGTTGTGCTTCTCGGCGGTCAGGCCGTCGATCGAAAGCGATACGCGCATGATGCCCGAGTCCTTGATCTTCTGTGCGAGCTCTTCGGTGACGAGCAGGCCGCAGGGGGCCATGACCATGCGCAGCCCGAGTCCGGTGCCGTGCTTCGCGATATCGTAGATATCGGGCCGCATCATGGGCTCGCCGCCGGTGAGAATGATGATGGGATCGCTGAAGGACTTGACGTCATCGAGGAACCGGAGGCATTCCTCGGTGCTCAGCTCGCCCGGATAGGGGCCGAACCGCGCCGCAGCGCGGCAATGGACGCAGTTCAACAGACAGCTTCTCGTTACCTCCCAGGCAATGAGCCGGGGAAGGTATTTTTTATCCTTGCTCTCGCCCCCGGTGTGGCCCTGCCCCCGGGGCGCCTTTGCTGCTTGCGGATGGGACATGAATGCTCCTTTTTAACCATGAAGTCACAAAGAAAGAAAAGGATCGGGCAGAGAGCATGGGGCAAAGAGTAAAGAGCTTGTCAATGTGCACCATGCTCTACCCTCTTTGCCTCACTTTTGCGCCGTGGTGTTCATGGTAGAGGTTTTTCTGTGCTGATATTTTAAACAATCACGGGGAAATAGTAAAGGCTAAATTTCGGCGGCACCGCGCATCCGCAAGTTTACGCGGGGTTAAATAACTTCTTTAACTCCGAAAACTCGTGGATCATGTAATCCGGTCCCGCCTTCCTCAACTCGTCTTCCGGCCGGAAGCCGTAGGTCGCGGAACAGGTGATGACGCCTGCCGCCTTGCCCGCGCGGACGTCCGTTGTCCCGTCGCCGACGATGACGGTGCGCTCCTTCGGAGCGCCGATCGTGGTGACGATTTTCAGCACCGAGTGGGGAGCCGGTTTGAGCGGAAGCCCGGAATCGGCGCCCACGATCATCTTGAAATAGTCCGCGATGCCCAGGCGCGCCATGAGCGGCCCGACGAACTCCTCGGTCTTGTTGCTGATCACCCCCATCGGCAGCGACTTGAAATACTCGAGGGTCTCACGAACCGACGGGTAGAGGTGAGATCGGATGACCAGGTTCCTGCGGTGGTGCTCCTTGTAGATGTCCACGGCTCCTTCGAGCATCTTCTCCCCGCCGGCAAAGGCCCGGCGCAAAAGCATTTCGATGCCGTCTCCTACGTAACGTCGGACCGCATCGTTCGAAATAGGGTCACGCCCGAAAGCGGCCAGCGTGTGATTGACTGATGCTGCAATGTCATCAAGGGTGTTGACGAGGGTGCCGTCGAGGTCGAATATGAACAGGCTGACAGGTCTCATTATGTAATGCGCCCGAAATGCGAATACTCAGGCTCTAAACAAAATCAAAAACGAGGCGGCCGCGGCCCGGACGATCACGACATTTGAACCGGGTATTGACATTATTGAGATTTGGGACCTCCTCTATTCAGGGTCTGTCGTCAGGTTCTCGTTATCCCAAGGTACTTCACCGGGTTGTCCGATGCGAACTTGAGCGCCTGTTCAAGAGGAACGCCGAGAGAGACGAGGTTTTTGACGGCATCGGCAAGGGCGATACCGCTGCCCAGGAGCGCGCCGCCTGCGCCACGAATCGGACCGTGTCCCCAGCCGGGGCCCTTGACCGAGTCGGAGACGAGGAGAATCCTGTCGGGAGATTTCATTTGGAGGAGAATCTTCAGGCTCTGAGGATGGAGATGCGCCATGTCCGCGATGATCTCCACGTACATCTCCTCGTCCATGAGGCCGAATCCGGCGAGCCCGGGCTCGCGGTGATGGAATCCCCGCATGGCATTGAACAGGTGCGTGATCCCTGTAGCGCCGGCCCGCTTGCCTTCTTCGGCCTGTTCGAAAGACGCGTCGCTGTGGCCCAGGTGTACGAGAAGGCCCTTTTCCCTGCAAAGCTCGATCAGACGCAGCGCGCCGGGCAGTTCGGGCGCAATGGTTATGATCTTGATGAGGTCCTCGTAGTCCTCGAGCAGGCGAGCAAGCACCTCGGGAGACGGTTCGGCAAAACTCTTCCCGTCGAGTGCGCCGGCCCTCTCCGGATTGAGGAACGGTCCCTCCACATGGACCCCGAGTATCCTGGCGCCCTGCCGTTGGACTGCCATGGCGCGCCGGACCGCGCTCATGTTGTCGCGCATTTCGTCAATGGAGGCGGGATAGATGGTCGGCAGGAGGGCGTGCGTGCCGCGCTCCCCGTGCATGCTTGCCATATGAAGGATATCGTCCTGCCTGCGGGTGCGCGTATCGTAATTACCCGCGCCGTGCACATGAAGGTCGATCAGACTCCGCTTGCTGGCATTCCGCACATACGCCATGAGAGACTCCGATGTTTATGGTGCGAACAGTTGACTCAGTGACGAGGTGACGGGGAGAACCGGCGACACTTTTTCAATCTCCGTTTCGCCAGGTCCCGCATCTTCCGGTCAAACCACACGACAACTACGTTATCTTTCCCCGTCTCGAAAAGAACTCGCTCAACGCAAGGCGCACTACGGCGCCCCGGTCCCAGGGCTGCTTGAGTTCGCGGCTGAGTTCGCCCGCGATCTCGTCCAGGGCGTCAAGGTGCTCGTCTTCCAGCAGGAGCGTGACCTCCACGAGACCGTGATGCTCGTGCCCTTCATGTCCGCGGCCATGATGGCCGTGTTCGCGGTGCTTGTGAGCATGATCGCGTTTATCGCCCATTGGGACACCTC
>JAWOJY010000175.1:0-15999 GCA_033854515.1 Nitrospirota bacterium | reverse complement strand
GTAGTTGCCATTTTTCGAAATATTCCATATTTCATCTCGAACGTAATCATCACCGCATCGAAAAGGCACGAAGGATAACCGCTATGGAATTGGCCGAAAACTCCTCAAGCATGAATTTTTGCATGTTGAACGAATTTCAACAACGTTGTTAAATTTGGGATTCTTTCAACCATACATAAATAAGGTGACACCCGAAAACAAAATTTGATAGAATGCCGAAAACTACTCTATCAATTGTTATACCAATTTGGGGGAATAGGGGTACAGTCAGAGGGTGGTTACGGATTACTTAAAATGGGATCATTCTACTCCGAGTCGGAGACATCAATAAGCACGGCTTGCCCCGCTACCGTATGACCCCGCTACGATGTCCCCGAAAGCGAACGGTAGACAATTTCTCCGGGTAAAAGAGGTCGTAATGGAACAGAGGGAGACCCATTTCTTCCGAAAGCTGCTCTTTTTTGGCACGGCAATCCTCCTTTCCCATTTTGCCCTCGTCATTTGGCACTTGCTGCTGCTTGTGAAAGTCCAATCTAGCACGCCCTGCTGCTACTCATCGTGGTTAATATAATTCCTCTTATGGCACTGGTTGCGTTTGGAAGAGGTCGGCGCAGGCTGGCCGGTTGGATGGTTATTATTCCTCTCGGCGTGGCCCTCTTGATTGGCAGCTACGCGCACTTCCTCAGTAGCGGCGCCGATAACGTATTCCGGATGCCGCCGGGAGAGTGGAGATTCTCTTTTCAAGTGACTGCCGTAATGCTCGCAGTCTTAGAGGCACTGGGCTGCTGAGTCGGGTTTCAGATGTTTACCGCCCACAAGTCGAGCGGACGCTGAGCCCCTTTCTTGGTCGGACCAGTGTAAGCCTGGGGAATTTTTGAGACCCTGGCTAACAAGGGCATGCAGCGAATCTCCAATAAATCCGGCGTCCGCTGATGCCCAACGTTCAAGTTTCTCCTGGAAGTTCGTAGCATAACCGTCTGCTAGGGTTATCACCTTGTAGATGAAATTAATTAACAGAAGCCCTCTCCCTACCTCATTACTACCACAGCCGTGACCACCGCTGCTATCACCGCTGCTTCGACAACAATCCACGGCCATGCTCTCTTGAAGGTGAGCTGGGGCCGCAGGATGCCCGCGTCCGTTCTCACCGTGATATGCGGTTGATACACTCTTCCCAGTTTCAGCATGCTATTTTGTACTCGGAACAAAAGCTGCGCAGCGTCAGGGCCGAAGGCCTTCGGTTTCGGCTGTATCCAGAGGTCATCGGTAGCCAGGGTCCCCGTAGTGCTGCTGCACCCCAATGCCATGGCCGGCACGCTGACCCAACTGATCTTTCTCCACCACGGCAGCACGATCGGCTTGCCCGCCCTGGCGTGGATAATGCGTTTAGCTCCCTTTGCCAGAATCGACAGATCGAGCATGACCTTCTGGATCGCATGCTTCATTTCGAGCGCGCTCTGGAACCTCCCGTCCATATCCGGATCAAGCGCCTGTTGCACGATTGCCGCCGTCTGCCTGCTTAGTTTGGGGTTAAGACGCCGGGGGTCGGGAAAGTCCAGCGGGTTTTCCGAGGGATTTCTTCCCGTGAGGCAGTGGTGCAGCGTGGCGCCGAGGGAGAAAATATCCGAGCGCACATCAGTCTGGCCAGAGCCGTACTGCTCGGGCGCTGCGTAACCCGGCGTGCCGTACACATACGTGTCCCCGTTTTTGTCCTCCTTGAAGAACCGCGCGATGCCGAAGTCAATGAGCTTCACCCTGCCGTCTCTCGTGATCATGACATTGGCGGGCTTCAGGTCCCTGAACACGATCGGCCTCGGCTTCTGCACGCTCAAGAAGTGCATGGCCCGGCAGATCTGGAGCGCCCACGAGAGCGCCGTGCGTTCATCGACAGGCCTGCCACCGCGCGCGGCGAGAAGTTGTTCAAGCGTTTTGCCGTCAATGTACTCCATGGCTATGTAATACCTGTCCCGGAGTGTGAAATAGTCATACATTTTGGGCAGGTTCGGGTGCGTGAGCCGCGTGAGGATTCTGGCTTCGGTCTGAAACTGGGCGAGTGCCTCGGATCTTTCTTTTCTCGGGAGCTTTCCGGCGTTCAGCTCTTTGACGGCAAGGACCTTCCCTTCCCTGCGGTCCGTGGCTATGTACACCGAACCCATGCCGCCCTTGCCGAGAACGCCCCGGATCTGGTATCGTTTTTTAAGAACCTTGGTCATAATTTATTTTAATTGCTAAATTTCGGAATAAACAATGAAAACGCCTTGATGCCTTGCGGTTATTCCGTCTCCACTTAGAAAGAAGACTTTCCGTTTTGTTCCTTCCGCGGGAAAAGAACGAAAGAGCGCCGGCTACGCCGCTTTCACGCCGCATTTCGCGCAGAATTTTGCGTTGCTCCGCATTACGCTTCCGCATTCCGGGCATGTATGTCGGCGGACACCCTCGCTGAAGACAATCGTTGCCTGTCCGATGTCGATGACATCCCCGTCTTTGAGTGCCAGTCTGCCCGTGACTTTTTTCTTGTTCACGAACGTTCCTGTCGACGAGCCCTTGTCCTTGATGAGATAATGTCCGTTCTCCTTGACGACCTCGGCGTGGTACTGCTCGATCCCGTGGTCCCGGAACAGGCCTACTGTATTGCGTTCATCCCTTCCGAGGGTTATGGTCGAGGCTATGTCGATCTCTTTCTTCGATGACTTGCCCTTCACGACGCTTAAGTGCCCGCTCTCGTATTTACGCACCATTTTCCGGAACGATATCCCGATGAGTCCGGCAATACTGACGAGCGTGACCAAAAATGCCCAGCGAGGGGCCGTCCCGGCGGCGCCGAAGAGCGACGACTGCGGCTGGAAGTATGCCCGTTCCGCCGTCGTTTTTCCGTTCACCGACAGGGCAACGCGTCTGAGGTACTCGCCGCGCTTGTTCGTGTCGTAAGTGATGACATACTCGTTCTTTATCCTCCGGCTTATGGTCTCGTAGATGGCCGCAAGGCCGTCCGCCGACGGCGTAAAGAAGTACGTCCCGCCCGTCTCTCCGGCGATCCGCTCGAGGCGCGCCGTTCTTACGTCCTCGCCGAGTCCGATCGCGTACACGGACACGTATCCCTTGACAGCGGCGTCGATTGCCTGATCGATGTTCACGACGCCTCTATTCGCGATGCCGTCGGTGAGCACAATTACCGCCCGCCTGCCTGTAACCCCTTTGAGCGAGCCTACGGCCCGGGCGATTGCGTCGTAGAGCGCAGTATGGCCGCCTGCCTCGATCGACCGCGTCGATCCTTTGAGCTTTTCCAGATCATCGGTCAGCGGCACTGCTTCCGTTACTTCATCACTGAACGCGAACAATGACGCCTGATCGCCCTTTTCCATGAGAGAGATGAACCTGAGCACCGACTCTTTGGCCTGGGCTATCTTACCGCCGGTCATGGAGCCGCTTTTATCGAGAACGAGGGCGACTGTCAGCGGTTCGCGCCGTCCTGGCGTCCCGGCCATTCTCGTTTCCTTCAACGCGACGGGGTTTCCGTTTTCCAGGAGCGAAAAATCGCGCGCCCCAAGGCCCCGCACCGGTTTGTTGTTCTCGTCCAAAACGGAGACGTACGCCTTGACCGTCGGAAATCCCGATACGTCGAACTGCGTGATCTGCGCCCGGCGCCCTTCGCCCGCGTTGGCCGCGTCAATTCCGAGCAGCAGCGCGAAGAAGATGACGACCGCCGCAACTGCGAGCTTTTTCACGGCCCGGAACATGAGCAGGATGCTGCCGACGCGGATCACATCTCCATCAGAAAGCCTGCCGCGCTCCGTGTTCACGTGATTGACGTACACCCCCGTAGTGCCTCCCTGGCCCCGCTCGATAATGAAGCTGCCGTTCTTCCGTTTGATGAAAGCGTGCACCAGGCCGACCCCTTCTGCGCCGGAGAGGCAGACATCGGCGCGGTCGTCTCTGCCGATAGTGCTGATCTCTTTCAGTATGGGAAACTCGCGGCCGATGTGCCTGCCTTTGATCACCTGTACCTTTGCCGAAACGAACGCCTCCTCCACCAGGCTGATGAACGCGCCGATACACATGCCGAGCAGCGACAGGCCTGCAAGCGCCGACCAGATACTTGTCGCCGAAAGCGCGTTGAACAGCCAGCCGCCGGTCAGTCCGCCGATGAAACCGCCCGTAAGCCCGTACAGCGCGCGGGCCCGCGAGCGGCTCATCAGTCCGCCGCTTGCGCCCACGGCGGCGCCGAGCACTGCCCATCCAAGGGCCACGGCAAGGGCTATGCCGAGAGACGCCTTGAATCCGCCCAGATCGGCGACATACTTGCCGAGGGCGGTAAAGGCCGTGTTGCCCAGGGCCGCGCCGGCGGCGCCCCCCATCATGCCCGCGACAGCGCCGTACCCCGCATGCATGATGGCAGCCCGGAACCGTCGCCCCATGAGGGACTCGTGGCTCCAGATGAACCCTCCGATGAACATGCCGGTGAGAGCGCCGAGCATGATCTCGGTGAGCAGACGCTCTCTAGTTGCCGCCTGGAGGGTAAGGATAAACGCCCACACGGCAGCACCGCCGAGCGCCCCTGATGCGGCGTACAATAATATTTTCGATAGTCTCGGCATGGGGACCTCCGTTTCGACTGCTGAACGCGGACTGAAATTCGCCATTCTGCAGTCACGCAATTCCTTACGCTGCCTTCACTGTAAGCGCCAGCTTTCCGAACCTGATTTCGTCTCCCGGCTTGATCGCCTGCGGCATGTGGGCCTGGATTCGCTTTTTGTTGATGTACGTACCGTTCGTAGAACCCATGTCCTCGACGGTAACGTCCTTCCCCGACCGGTGAATGACGGCATGCTTGCGCGACACGCCGTTCTCCATGCCGCCGAGCCCGGTGAGGTCCACGTCCGGGAAAATGTCGCTGATCGGGTCCTCCCTGCCGATAACTACTTCGTCCTTCGCGGGGATTTCCACTTCGCTCCCGTCGGACGATTTCAGCACCAGCTCGACTTCTCCCGTCTCCGCCATCGCTTCTAACGGCTCTGCAACGCCGTCGAGTTTTGCTCCGCACTCTTCACAGAAGAGCGCGCCTTCGATATTTTCAGCCTGACATTCTTTGCATTTCATGACGATACCCCTCCTTTTTTACCACCCGGTCACTAAGACACTAAGAAAAGCTTTTACACTTTGTGACTTTATCTTTGTGGTGAACTGTTGTTCGTCCATTTTACTTCATCACCTGAGTCAGCTTCCTCGTCCCGTACTCGAGCTTTTTGGTTCCATTGGGGCTTACTGTTCCGGTCTTTGCGAGCGAGAGAATCTCGCGCTCCGCAGCCTCTGCCAGGTCATCCTCGCCCAGGTTCAGAAGCACTGTGGCGGCAGCCTGGAGCTTTTGCGTGGCCGCGGCGATATTACCCGCTTCTGCCTCGGAGAGCGCCCTGGTCTGGAGCTTGAATGCGCTCACTCTCTCCACGAGATTCATAACTTCGGCGTTCACCTTCGCAGCTGTTGTAACGTCGGCGGTAAACGTCACGAACATGTCCGTCTTGACGCTCTGGCCCTTGATTCCCTGGGACGGGACGTCGCAGGTCACCTCGATCTGGCCGACCCTGAACTTTCCCGCTTTCTGGGCCGCTACGCGAGCCTCGATGAGCACCGTCTGCCCTCGCTTACCGTCGAGTGAGCCGAGGTCCGCGACCACATTGCTGCCGAGCACCGCCTTCGTGCTGATGTCGCTGATCATCGGCACCATGGAGTACACTCTGACCGGCTTCACGCCCTGGCTCATCCGTCCTGCGACCTTGAGGTTGACTGCCGCCACGGACTGCATGCCTTCCACCTCTTGACGGAACACATCCAGAATGGCGATGGGATTCTGGATCCAGTGCGAATCACCGCGGGACGCCTCTGCTATCTGGAGCAGGAGTTTCTCGTTCCAATCGTCGCCGATGCCGATGCTCGTTATAGCGATGCCCTGTTTGCCCGCTTCCTCCGCCAGTCTGAGGCACAGATCCTCGTCGTCCCACGTCCTCCCGTCGGTGATCAGCAGGACCCGGTTCACGCGTTCCCGTGAATACCCTTTTTTCACTTCCGCCAACCCTGCCTTCAGCCCGTCCGAGATCTGGGTGCCGCCGCGGGGAATCACCTTTGTGAGTTTTGCTTTAATCTCTTCGCGGTTTTTTGCTGGCTGGTTCGGAATCAGCGTTTCAACCTCGTCGTCGAAGATCGTGACCGAAATGAAGTCGGAATCGCCCAGATGATCGACCACGTAGCTCACGGCCTCTTTCAGGTTTTCCATCTTCTCCCCGTCCATCGAGCCGCTGCGGTCCAGCACCAGGGCGAAATTGACCGGCAGGGTGCCGAATATCGTGTCGTTCCCCGTCTTGATGTCGACGAGAGCGTAGACCGCCTGCTCCCCCCCTTCCATCACGGGCAGCGTATCCTTGCCCATGACACATCGTACTTTCAATTCATTTTTCATTTATTCGTTCCCCCTTTCCTTATGATCGCATGGAGCAGAGCGCATGGCGCGGGGCGCAGGTCGGTTACACGACCCGTACAGCGACCACCGTAATGTTGTCTCTCCCACCGCTGTCGTTCGCCATCTGAACCAGCCTTGAGCAGGCGGCTTTTGTTGTCCTTTCGGTGGAGCAGATCCTGTAGATGTCTTCATCTTCCACCTCTCCCCAGAGTCCGTCCGAACAGAGGAGCAGACTGCCGCCTTTTTTCAATTCCACCCGGAACGTGTCAACCTTTACGGTTTCGTCTGTCCCGACGGTCCGGTAAAGCAAATTGGACTTGGGATGGTGTCTCGCCTCTTGTTTCGTCAGCTTTCCGGCGGCAACCAGCTTCGCGACAAGAGAATGGTCTTCCGTGACCTGCTTTATTGAGCCGTTCTCTATCCAGTAGACCCTGCTGTCTCCCACGCTGGCTACGTACGCCGCAGCGTCGCTCACGGCGAACACTGCGCTTAGCGTGGTACCCATGTTTGATCCGGCGTTTAACGCCTCGCGCTTTACAGCGGCATTGGCCATCTGCACCGCGTGTTCCAGAAGCCTTTCAGGGTCGAGTTCCCGTTTCGTCCCCTCGGTTACAACTCTGCACACCGTCTCAACCGCCAGTCTGCTTGCTATTTCGCCCGCATCGTGGCCTCCCATACCGTCGGCAATGACGAACAGCGCCTTACTTTCAAGTGAAGCATATGAGTAGAAATCTTCGTTGTGGTCTCTAACCAGACCTTTGTCTGTCATGCCATGCCAGTCGAAGTGCGCAGGCGATGACGGGAGTTCTTCCTGAGGAAAACGTGCCGGCTCGGGTTCCGGTCTCAGTCTCAGGGTATGCGCCGGTTGAAGAACGCGCGTGGGGACGTCGAGGTTCCCCCCCACGGGCGGAACGTCACCGTATCCGGACCCGTTTTGGTTTACATCTTTTCCCGCTGCGCCGCCCGATTCTTTGTAGAGACCCATGATTCTTTTCATACATGCCTTCCAGTCCTGTTTCATGACCAGGCTCCCGATTTCTCAACTGCGGATTTTTATTTCCTGTGTTTTATTCATGCATCGGGTGTGCCAGAGCGGGGAGATCGGAATCGACGGACGACTGGAAAGAAAAGACCTTGCAAATCCGGTGGTTATGCTTTTCTGTTTGATACGGCGTTGAGCGGAATGGAAAAGTTTAAGGGCAAATTATGCGATTATCGAACGCGGGTATTCGATTTTCGAATGCCCGGGGATGGAAGTCATGCAGTCGCTACTATTTGACGCCGTGGTCCGGAAGACAGGAGCCCGCGGCACCTTAGAAACAATAATTGAGCCCGGCTTCCAGGGACACATACCCGTCCAGTTTCTTCGGCAGCGCGTGGAGGCGGGAGAGCCCTTTTCCTGAAATTCAGAGCTCTTTCAGCAGGACCTCGGAAATGTCCTTGCGATGGGAGTTTCTTTTCTGCGGTTTGGGGTGACCAACTGTCACGATCGCCATGAGTTCCATCTCTTCAGGCAGGCCGAGGAGTGTCCGGACAGCGTCGGCGTTCCTAAGGATCTCGCCGAGCCAGACGGTTCCGAGCCCCAGGGCATGGGCAGCAAGAAGCATATTCTGGATGCATGCGCCTATCGCCTGATGATCTTTCACGTCGTTGTACATCGCGTTCCGGTCCGCGAAGACCGCGATGCACGCCGGCGCCCGCTCGATCGCGACATGATAGGTCGTCAGATCCGCGAGCTTCTGACGAACCCCTTCGCTCTGAATGATCACAAAACGCCAGGGCTGGTTATTCAATCCCGACGGAGCCCATGTCCCGGCCTTGATGATCTCAATCAGTTCTGCTCTTTCGACAGGCCTGTCCGTATACTGCCGGACGCTCCGCCGAGTGTAGATGCCTTTCAGCAGGTCCATGCGTGGCTCTCGCCCTCTCATCTGAGTAGTGCCCTCTCGAAGAAAAGCATCAAGAACAGGTTTCCTCCGATGTCAACAAGGAAACAGTTACTTCACCAGCTCGCCGTATTCCTCAGGCCTGCGGTGTTTGAGGAATCCCCAGGTCTCCATGGCCGCGTCACGCTCTTTGCGGTCGATATCAGCGAGCACGATCGCGTCCTTGCCGCCCGCGAGTTCCGAGGCCATCTCTCCCCAGGGGTCGGCGCAGAAGCTCCGGCCGTAAAAGCTGAGCCCGTTTTCCTGGCCCACGCGGTTCACGCGGAAGATGAAGATGTTGTTAGCGAAGGCGTTCGCGGATATCGCACGTTCCCAGAGACCGTGTGTATTCTGGGATGCCGCGGTGGGCGAGAAAATAATCTCCGCGCCCTTGAGCGCCAGTATGCGGGCACCCTCGGGGAACAGGTTGTCCCAGCAGATCTGGATACCGATCTTTCCCTGAGAAGTTTCAAACACGGGAAAACCGGAACCGGCTGAAAAGTAGAATTGCTCGCGATAAAGGGGAATGCTGGGGAGATGGATCTTCCGGTAAATCCCGAGGATTCTACCGCAGTCGATTACCGCGGCGCTGTTGTAATATTTGCCGGCGGCGGACTCGAAGAAGGGAAGAATGAGAACCATTTTGCCGCTCCCCGACAGTTCGAGGAGGCGCCCGAAGTTTTTCTGTGGGGAGCTTTCCGCCCACGAGAAGCGCGAAGCGTCTTCGTCCTTCGGAAACCAGGGCGTGATAAAAAGTTCCGGATAGCAGATAATTTTCGCTTCTTTTTCGACGGCGAGTTCCGCCATCTCCACGGCGCGCGAAAAATTCCTCTCGACATTCCCGCCTGAGCTCATCTGTATACCGGCTATTCTCATCGTACAAATCCTAAATTTGAAGATCTAAATTCTGAAATCAGATGCCTGATCAGAACTTTAATCGTTCCGGATCTGAAATTTTGTTTCATTGATAATCAATGAGATACGGACAAATTTCGCAATGGTACTGGAAGTAATTTTCCACAACAGGTGAAATAAACCTGCACAATTCGCGGACAATATGAAATAAAATTGCGCTCGCAGAATATTATAGCGATTTCAGATAGATATGTAAACTTTTTTGTTCTGGAATGCGAGAGTGAGTTATGCTCCAATTTGGCATAACCATTGCTGTCCTATGCCATCGTTGATGATTTCCCTGTTGGTGTCCGCCCATCCTCCTTTTCGCATGCTCGATTCTTCGATGACCGGAGCGCCTTTAAAGGCCCGGTGGAAAACTTTGTGAGGAAAGTCTTATCTCCGATAGCCACACCCGAAAATTATACTGCCTTGAAAAAGCGGAATGGATAGAAAACGCAAAGATCAAACCAGTTTCATATCTCGGAGAACTTCTCCTGTTACGCCGAAACGTTACTTTGATCGCGCCGTTTTATTGCGGTCGATATCTGAGGAGTTTTCGGGGCCTCACGGCGGGGTAGTACTTAATGGTGGCATCGACCCATGTGACCAGCATTCCGAAATGCTTCTATCATAGATATGGTGTTTGCGCCAGAGGACCTAAATCCCCATCAGAGAATTGCGACAGGAAAACAGTTTTGGGGCACTGGAACACATCAATTGTACAGACTATGGAGAAAGAACTTGCTGCTGCCTTCATTTTCCGTGGCATTTCTTGTACTTGAGACCGCTCCCGCAGGGGCAGGGGTCGTTCCGGCCCACTTTCTTCTCCGCGTGAACGGTCACCGGCGCCGCTGCGGCGGCACCGGCGCCGACGAAGTTGAGGTTCGCCACCTGCCGCCGCTGCCTGCGCTCGATCGCCTGCCCCTGTTCTCGTGCGGCCGCCTTGATCCTGAACAGATTCTCCACGGTGGTCTCGACGATGCGCTGTTTCATCTCCTCGAACATTTCGAACCCTTCTTTTTTGTATTCGATAAGCGGGTCCTTTTGTCCATAACCGCGCAGACCGATGCCCTCCTTGAGATGGTCCATGGCGAGCAGGTGGTCTTTCCACTGGTTGTCCACGGCCTGAAGCATGAACACCTTCTCGAGGTGCCGCATGAGCTCCGGCCCGATTTCCTTCTCCTTCTCTTCGTAACTCTGCCTGATAGCGTCCCAGAGTGCGTCATGGAATTCGTCACGGGACAGCTTCTGCGGATCGATGCCTGACATGCGGTACGAGAACTTGGACACCAGGGCGTCCTTGAGGCCGGTGAGGTCCCACGTCTCGGGATAGGCGTCTTCCGGGCAGTAAAAAGCAAAGATGCCCTCGAAGAGGTCTTCGGCAAGACCGAGCACCTCGACCTTCAGGTCGTCGCTCGCAAGGATCTGGCGACGCTGTTCATAAATTACTTTCCTCTGCTGGTTCATGACGTCGTCGTACTCGAGGATGTGCTTGCGCATCTCGAAGTTGTGCTCTTCGACCTTCTTCTGGGCGTTCTCGATGGCGCGCGATACCATGCGGTGCTCGATCGGCACGTCTTCTTCCATGCCGAGCCTGCTCATAAGGCCGGAGATACGGTCGGACCCGAAGATCCTCAGCAGATCGTCTTCAAGGGAAAGATAGAACCGTGAGGAGCCGGGATCGCCCTGGCGGCCCGAACGTCCGCGGAGCTGGTTGTCGATCCGGCGCGCCTCATGCCGCTCGGTGCCGAGGATGTGGAGGCCCCCCGCCGCGACGACCTTTTCCTTCTCCACCGCGCACTGGGCCTTGAACTGGGCCAGCGTCTTTTCCCATTCCTCTTTCGCATATTCCTTGCCCTTGAGCGCCTGGCGTGTGAGACCCTCGGCGTTGCCGCCGAGCACGATGTCGGTGCCTCGGCCCGCCATGTTCGTCGCGATCGTGACCGCGCTGTAGCGGCCAGCCTGGGCCACGATCTCCGCCTCCATCTCGTGATACTTGGCGTTCAGGACGGAGTGCTTGATGCCCTTTTTCCTGAGCATGGAAGAAAGCGTCTCGGATTTGACGATCGATATCGTGCCCACAAGCACGGGCTGGCCCTTCTTGTGCAGTTCCTCGATCTCCTTGATTGCCGCGCCGAACTTCCCCTTCTCGGTCTTGTAGATGAAGTCGGAGTTGTCGGTGCGGATCATGGGCTTGTGTGTGGGGATCACGACCACGTCGAGGTTGTAGATCTTGGAAAATTCGGCAGCCTCGGTCTCGGCCGTACCGGTCATGCCGGCGAGCTTGTTGTAGAGACGAAAGTAGTTCTGAAAGGTGATCGTGGCCAGGGTCTGGTTTTCGTTCTCGATCTTCACGCCTTCCTTGGCCTCGATGGCCTGGTGCAACCCGTCGCTCCAGCGCCTGCCCGGCATGAGCCTGCCGGTAAACTCGTCCACGATCATCACCTGACCGTCCTTGACCACGTAGTCAACGTCCCGGTGGAACAGGGCATGCGCCTTCAGGGCCTGGTGCACGTGATGCACGAGGTCCACGTTCGAGGGATCGTAGAGGTTTCCCGCGCCGATGAGCCGCTCCGCCTTGATGTTGCCTTCTTCGGTGAGGGCCACGGTCTTGGTCTTCTCCTCCACGGTGTAGTCAGCGTCTTTTTTGAGGCTCGGGATGACGCGGTTGATCTTGTAATATTTGTCGGTCGATTCTTCCGCGGGACCGGAAATGATGAGCGGGGTCCGGGCCTCGTCGATCAGAATCGAGTCCACCTCGTCGACGATGGCGTAGTTCAGCTCCCGTTGGACGTAGTCCTTGAGGTCGAACTTCATGTTGTCCCTGAGATAATCGAACCCGAATTCATTGTTCGTGCCGTAGGTCACGTCCGCGCCGTACGCTTCCTGGCGCTGCTCGTCCGTAAGGCCGTGCACGATCACGCCGACAGTCAGGCCGAGGAAGGTGTAGACGGGGCCCATCCACTGTGCGTCGCGCCTGGCGAGGTAATCGTTTACCGTTACGACATGCACGCCCCTACCCGTGAGGGCGTTCAGGTACACCGGCAGCGTGGCTACGAGGGTCTTTCCTTCGCCGGTCTTCATCTCGGCGATCTTGCCTTCGTGGAGCACGATGCCGCCGATAATTTGCACGTCGAAGTGGCGCATGCCGAGCGTCCGTTTCGACGCCTCGCGCACCACTGCGAACGCCTCGGGAAGGATCTCTTCGAGGGCCGACGCTTCGGCATTGCGGCGATCTTCGAGGGTTTCGATTCCCTCCGCGCGGTCACGAATGAATTTCTTAAACTCCTCCGTCTTGGCCCGGAGTTCCCCGTCCGTGAGCCGGGAAATCTCGGGCTCGAGTGCGTTGGTCTTATCAACGTTAAGCTGAATGCGCTTCAGCTCGCGCTCGTTTTTCGTGCCAACGATTTTTTTCAGCAGCGTTCCTATCATCGTGAATTTTTCTCCAAAAATGAATTATAAAAAATAACAGACTTCGATTTTTTCAATATTTCTCCGCAGTCCTCCTCGTCGCTTCCAGACCGCCCATGCCACTGACAGCGCGTACTCAAAATATAATATCATTTTCTGCGGCATGAATTCAAGAGAATTAATAAGGTAAGCAGGGCAAATCCGGTTCACGATATTTTTTCTTAGCGCACGAACGAGGCGTTAACGGCGGAAAGTTTAAGAGAGCCCCGGAGCGAGGGGGTTGCAGACTCCGGGGCCGTAGAACGCCAGAGACTCTTGCATTATTTACTTTGAAATCATCAGACACGTCGGGGATTCTACACGGATTCGACAATGCATCCCTGCGAGTCTGTGATGGCAGCCGGCTTTTTGAGAAGCCCGTTCTGCTACTCTTCGTTCTCCGCAGCCTTCATTGCGGCATACTTGTCAAAGTAATTGCTCGGGCTCCTGAGCTTTACAATCTCATCCTTGCTGTATCCGAGTCGTCCGAAATCGAGCACCCCGACCTCGCTGTGACATTTTTCGCAGGTGAGCGCGCCCCGCCTTGTCACGAGATGGCTGTTCGCGAAGTAGAGCGTCTGCCATGCGGGCACGAGCTCGTAGTTCTTGATGCCGAGGATCTTTGCCGCCGAGGCAATGCCTGCCTTGACGTCACCGGTCGCCATGGGGTCGGCGAAATCCATCGCCATGGGTTGTCCGGTCTTTTTGTTGATGAATATCTTGCCGTGGTAGATCTTGAAGCTGTATATCTTGCTCTTCTTGTCTTTCCGGTCGCCGATGGGCCCTACGTACGAAGGACTGTTTTTCGTTTGGCCGTTGAACCAAGCATAATCGGGAACTGTTTCCTTCACGCCCTTTTCCAGAGTAGTGGGCTCAAACCATCCGCTCTCGAGGCGCTGCCACTTGGTGAAATCCTTTGTGTATGCTCCGCCGGTGTACGGGATATGGCAGGTGGTGCAGTAGATCCGCTCCGTATGCCTGTTATAGTCGTCAGCCAAAAACTTATTTTTCTTGTGCGGTTTTTCCGGATGGCAGCTGAGACAGCTCAGCCGTTCGTTATTGTCGCTCGCCCAGTTGTTCGGATCGAGGCCAGTGGGGATGTGGTGGTTCCTGCCCTTGTGGCAATCTACGCAGACCATGCCTTTCGCCGCATGTACGTCAGTCTCCGGCCGGAAGTCGAAGCCGCGCTTGATGAGCGCTCCACCGCCAGCTTTCTCATGGCAGGCCATGCAGTTCTTCACACCCGGCTTTCCGACGGACAGCGCTGCCTCCTTGGATCGGTCCTGACCCATGACGACGCGCCCCTTTTCATCTTTGTACGGCTTGCGCTTGGTGAAATCATAGGTTGAGGAATGACAGACCAGGCAGTCGATGCTTGCCTCGGCCTCTTTGCCGGAGCTGTCGGGCCCGTAGATGTTGTTTCCCGGGTGGCAGGTGTTGCAGCCCGTGAGGTTGGACTTTTTCGTATACATTCCAACCGGGGTTTCCTTGAGTCTGTTTACGGTGTCGTTGCCGTTACAGAAAGAATAGATCCGGTTGTACATTCCATATTCCTTCTTTGGATCTACGCCTTCTTTGACCCCGTAGGCGGGAGAGCGGTGTTTCCAATGTACGGTATTGAGGAACTCGGCGGCCTTGCCTGGATGGCAGTTTTCACAGGTCGACGGGCCGTTATAGCCATTCTGCTCGATGAACGATTTGCCCGGATGTTCGGCAGGGGCAGCAGTTGCCGCAGGTGCGGGGGTTGACGCTGTGGAAGCAGGACCGGCCAAAGCGGTGTTTATGCCCGCAACAGCGCTAACGGCTGCAAAAGAAAGCATCAAAATCTTTCTATGCATTGGAGCCTCCTAAACTCATGTTAATCACTGCACGCGGCTTATTGGCATCCTTCGGTGAGCTTGCGGAGCTTGATGCCGTGGTTCACGCCGTCCTTTACGACATACTTTGCTTCGCCTTTTCCGCCTTCCTTAACCTTCTCGAGCATGTCCGGGTCGTCCATGACCACCGTGACCTCCGCACCGTCTTTCGTCTTGATGACTACACTCTTGGTCGCCGTGTCGATCTTGGTGACCGTGCCTTTTACCTTAAGCTCTTCCTGCGCGACCGCTGCTATGCCGAGCGAGAGCGCAACAAGCACGGTCATGCCTGTCACCAGTGCCTTTTTCATTGTCTTCACCTCCTTTCGGCGGAGTTTAATTGCAGAGTTTAGAATTTTCTTAACTATATATTATCGGAATTGTGAAAGTCAACGAAAAAGTGACCACCTGTTGCAAAATAAAACGCTGATTTAAAGCGGAGCTAATAATGAAGATTTAAGGCTTGACAAAAAATATCAATTACGTTAAAACAATAGCATGAAAAATGTGGTTTTGACTGATAAATCACTTTTCGAGATGCAGGCCGAAATCTGCAAGACCCTCACTAACCCCAAGAGAATCGAGATCCTCAACAATCTCAGAAATGAAGAGAAAACCGTTACTGAACTGGTGAACGCTCTCGGCGTGTCGAAGGCAAATGTTTCGCAGCACCTCGCCGTGATGAGGCATAAAGGGATTCTGACGACGCGTCGCGACGGCGTGAATATCTACTACCGCGTGGCAAACCCCAAAGTGATAGAAGCGTGTACGTTGATGAAGGAAGTACTGTTCGAACAGCACGCTGCGAAGAAAAAAGCAGTAACGGGAATCTAAGCACAGCCATTTTTTTAGCCTCCATAGTTGCAAATATTATTAACTTTGAAACACCTTAACTGCCGACCTTGGCACCATCATGTCCGAGTGCGCTTTTTTTGACCGGAAAGGAAAGGGGGTGAGGGCCGCATTCGTTGTTGTTTTACCGCTTTTATGCAGTAACTCAACTTAACTTAAGGAGGTCGCACGTAATGAAGAAGGTTCTTATGATCGTAATGGCATTGCTCCTTCTGACCGCAGGCATCGCGGCAGCTGATGACACTTCATGGCTTCAAATCAGCGGGGATATCCGGTCCAGGTTCGACTCGCTCGCAGGTACAGTGCATGACTATGTCAAATTTACTCCTAACACAACTACCCCACCCGGCACTTTTACTCCTACACCAGGCTACGACGTCAAGAATGACGCTTTACTTATGAACCGCTTCGGACTGAACCTCAAAGCCAACGCTTTAGAAGACGTCACCGTCAAGGCCCGCCTGGTCATGTATAAGGTATGGGGACACGAAACTTCTACTCCGTTTAATGGCGATTTCTTTGCCGATAGATTTGGGAGCCAGCCTAACGACGGAACGATCGGCCATGT
>JAWOJY010000174.1:0-9207 GCA_033854515.1 Nitrospirota bacterium | reverse complement strand
GGGGATCAAATAGTTATAATGTGTGGCTTTCGGCCACGGAGAAAAGGCTGATCCATATCTTTATCTAGGGCAGCAATCTTGAGGGGAAATTATTGTCAAAAAACCTTGCCCTCTTTTTACAGAAAAGTTATTAGATAAACGGACTATAGCACGGAAAAATTGAAATATCAATACGTTGGAGAAAATAGAGGTCATAGAGTATCCATATGGTTATTTAAATTAACTAATCCGAAAATATGGAATAGTTAAATTGAAAGGTTGCATCAATTATGAGATGAAACATGATGAGTTGCTGGGATGTACTTGTTACGAGATTCTCATTGGCACAGTTTTCCACACCTTGTCATTATTGGCAATAAAAAAAGCCCCTTTTAAAAGGGGCTGTGAATGCCGAAGGCATGAATTTATTCCATTACGCCGCCTTATCTCCTTCGGCGAGCGACAGGCACCAGTCGCAGGCGTCCGGCAAACTCGACTCATTATTGTGTTTACTTCGTTAAACCTTTTGTCATCAGACGGGTCAAATCATACAGCAAATCCCTGCAATATGAACAACAAATGGACAACGAGCGTCCCAAGTAGAGGGACAACGGTATTACCGGCATTACTGTCGGAAATCCGGGGCCTGTTACCCATGCGTTAAACAGTTTCCCAGCGGCTGGATAGAAGGTTGTTCCAACCCGGAGTCCGCCAAACGGTAAGGAGTGGAGGCTTATGATGACATTCAAACAAAGCATCTTGATATTTTTCTCTGTTCTGATCGTGGGTGGCTGTGCCACTCTCCCAACAGGGCCGAGCGTCACCGTCTTGCCGGCCCCGGGAAAGTCTTTTGACACATTCCGAACAGAAGACGCTACCTGTAGACAATGGGCGAAACAACAACTTGGGATGTCACCTCAACAGACCTACGAAAAGAACGTTGCTACAGGAGCCGCTGCGGGCACGGCAATCGGAGCAGGGCTGGGTGCAGTCGTAGGTTCAGCCTCCGGTCAAGCTGGAGAAGGCGCCGTCATTGGCGCCGTAAGCGGGCTTCTCGTTGGAGCGTCGGCAGGTTCAAACGCAGGCCAGGTCTATGGCAGGGAGGCCCAGCGCAGATATGACAATGCCTATGTCCAGTGTATGTATTCTTATGGGAATCAGGTGCCTGGATACGGCCCCCAGGCAGCAGCAGCGCCTCCTCAACCCGCAGCCGTCGCACCTCCGTCAGAGATTTATCCTGACGAAGCGCCTCAGTTCATCTATTCGCCTGAACTCGATATGTATGTTGCAGTTGGAATACCTTATGACCTTGTTTATACGGGGAGTGGTTATTTCTACTTTTATGGTGGACGCTGGTATCGAGGGCCATATTACACCGGCCCGTGGGTGCTTGCTCCCAGGGGATATTACCCGCCTGCCTTACTCAGGTACCGAATTGGCCAAATCCGACATTACCGTGAGGTAGAGTTCAGACGCTATAATTACGATAGGGCGCATTATCGTGGACGATTCTACCGTCCCGAATTTCGTGGCAGGAGATGGTAAATAGAGCGAAGAAGAACATGAGCAAAGCAACCGGTGACAAAATACCAAACGGGAAACAGGTCAGACTGTCCTCGTTTTTGTTTAATATTTCAAGATACATTGTACAATTTAGGCAGCGCAAGTTCCTCTGCGTCCCTGCGCTCAGCAATACAGCGGATCGGCGCAGGTCAAGACCTGTTCGCTCTTGCTGCCTGATCTGAAGATCGTGATCCCTTTCACTCCTTCATGATAGGCAAGGAGGAAGGCCCTTTTGACATCCTCCTTGGACGCCTTGGGCGGAAAATTGATGGTCTTGGACACGGCGTTGTCCGTGTGGCGCTGGAAGGCGGCCTGCATGCGCACATGCCACTCGGGCGCGATGTCGAAGGCGGTCACGAACACGCGCTTCACGTCCTCGGGCACGTCGTCCATCTTCAGGATAGGCTCGCCGGCGGTTACGCGCATGAGCAGACGATCGCTGTAGAACCCGCGCTTTTTCGCGTTCTCGAGGAAGTACTCGTTCAACTCAGGGAGCTTCACGTCGCCGAGAATGTGCCGCTCATAGGAGAGCGCGAAGAGCGGCTCGATCCCGCTCGAACAGCCTGCAATGATCGAGAGCGTACCTGTAGGCGCAACGGTGGTCACTGTCGCGTTCCTGAGCCTCGGGCCACCTGCATTGTCGTATTTGCTCCCTTTGAAGTTCGGGAAAACACCGCGCTCCCGGGCGAGTTCTTCGGACATCTCCCACCCTTTTTCTTCGACAAATTTCATGATCCGCTCGCCGGTCTGGATCGCAGCATCAGAGTTATAAGGAATACCGATCCGGACCAGCATGTCGGCGAAACCCATGACGCCGAGGCCGATCTTGCGGTTCCCCTTGGCCATACGGTCTATCTGGTCGAGCGGATAGCGGCTCATGTCGATCACGTTGTCGAGGAAATGCACCCCCGTCCTTACGGCATGCCCCAGTTTCTCCCAGTCGATCTCATACGCGCCGTCGGCCTGTCTTACCATCCGCGACAGGTTGATCGAACCGAGATTGCACGGCTCATAGGGCAGAAGCGGCTGCTCTCCGCAGGGGTTGGTGCTCTCCATATCTCCGAGCCGGGGCGTGGGGTTGTCACGGTTGATCCGGTCGATAAACACGACGCCCGGGTCTCCCGTCTTCCAGGCCATCTCTACAATCTTGTCGAAGACCTCACGCGCCTTCACAACTTTGACCACGCGGCGGTTCTGCGGGTTGATAAGCTGGAGGTCGCCGTCGTTCTCGACGGCCTTCATGAACTCTTCGGTCACGGCGACGGATATGTTGAAATTGGCGAATTCCCTGTTCTCCGCCTTGGCCGAGATGAACTCCAGGATGTCCGGGTGATCGACGCGCAGAATGCCCATATTGGCGCCCCGCCGCGTGCCGCCCTGCTTGATCACCTCCGTTGCCATGTTGAATACGCGCATGAACGACACCGGGCCGCTTGCAGAGCCCCCGGTGGTGCGCACCAGGTCGTCCTTGGGCCGGAGCCTGCTGAACGAGAACCCGGTCCCGCCGCCGCTCTGGTGGATCAGGGCGGTGTTCTTGACGCTCTCGAATATGGATTCGAGCGAATCTTCGACGGGAAGGACGAAACAGGCCGCCAGCTGCTGCAGGGCGCGGCCGGCGTTCATCAGGGTCGGGGAGTTCGGAAGGAACTCAAGGTTCGACATGATGCGGAAGAATTCTTCTTCCGTAACATGGACATTCGTGCCGCCGTACAGATGGTCGGCCTGGGCGACGTTGTTCGCCACCCTGCGGAACATTTCCTCGGGTGTTTCATTCACTCTTCCCTGATCGTCTTTCTTCAGGTATCGCTTCGCAAGAACAGTAAGGGCGTTCGACGTGAGACTAGTTTCTTTAGTGATAACAGCCATTTTCCGCACCTCCTGGTTCGTACAACTACGCACGGAAAATACAAATAAAGGCGGAAAAACCGGACATTTGAAACGCTTGTTTAATTTCTGTTTATATTATAACACCTGACGAAGGCAATAAAAAAAGCCCTCACGTAGAGGGCTTTTTCGGAATGGTTTAAGACAAAAGGTGGACAAAGACCGAAGAGTTTTTTGGCTCTTTACCCCGTTAGAGAAACCCGCCGACCCCTGTCGGCGGTTGATATCTGTCAATAGATTGTGTTACAAAGCCTCAATCTATAATCGTTAGAGAACTTGTACTCTAACGGGGTTTACATCAGCCCGGATATGGACGCCTTGGCAAAGTTCAGCACCGAGTCGGGGAAAACGCCGATGACGACCACGGCAACCGTGGAAACGGCGAGGGCAATCGCAAGGGACGGCGATTTCACAAGGTCGAAGCTCCCCTCGGGTTCGCTCATGTACATGAGCATGACCACCCTGAGATAAAAGAACGCGCTCATGGCGGAGAACAGGACGCCCACTACGGCGAGCCAGACGAGCCCGGCCTGCACCGCGGACTTGAATATGTAGAACTTGCCGACGAAGCCCGCCGTGGGCGGAATGCCTGCCAGGGAGAACATGAAAATGAGCATGAGAAACGCTGTCATTTTATTGGTCTTGCCGAGGCCGGCGAAGTCCTTCAGGTCTTCGCCGCGCACCCCGGACTTTCGCATCATGATCACCACTCCAAAGGCGCCCATATTCATGAGCGAGTAGATGAGCACGTAGAGCATCACGCTCGCCGCGCCGTCGGGCCTCACCCCGTCGGCTCCGCCGGCCAGCCCTGCGGCGAGCCCTACGAGAGCGTAACCGGCGTGGGCAATCGAGGAATAAGCGAGCATGCGTTTGATGTTCGTCTGCGCCAGGGCCATGATGTTTCCGATGCCCATGGTGAGCACGGCGAGAATGGTGATGATGACCGTGGAGCTTGCCTGGAGCGGTCCGAGGGCATACATAAAGATTCTCAGGAGCACGGCGAAACCCGCTACCTTGGGGCCCGCCGACATGAAGGCCGTGACCGACGTGGGCGCGCCCTCGTACACGTCAGGAACCCACATGTGGAACGGCACCGCCGCCACCTTGAACCCGAAGCTCACGACGAGCATGACCATGGCCAGGAACAGGATGGGGTTGGAAAGATCGGCGCCGCGCAGGAACGCAAGGATGCCCGTGAGGCTCGTGGTCCCGGAGAGCCCGAAGAGAAGCGACATGCCGTAGAGCATGATGCCCGACGAGAATGCGCCGAGAAGCAGGTACTTCATTGCAGCCTCGTTCGAGCGCTGGTCCTTCCGCATAAAGCCCGCCAGGATGTAGACCGAGAGCGCCATGAGCTCGAGGCCGAGATAGAGGGTCATGAGGTCGCCGGCAGAAGCCATGAGCATCATGCCGCTCGTGGCGAAGAGCATGAGCGCGTAGTACTCGCCGCGATGGATCTTCTCGATGGCCAGATAGTTGATGGAAAGAAGAATGCCGAGCGCGCAGGCGATGTAGAAGACGAACTTGAAGAACACGGCAAAGGGGTCAAGCACGAACATGCCGCCGAGGAACACCGCGCTCGTACCCATCATCTTGTACGTCGTAATTGCCGCGAGTACCAGCCCGGCCAGGCTATACCACGCGAGATAGGACTTGCGCTCCCTGTCGACAAAAAAGTCGAAGACCAGGACCGTAAGCCCGATGGCAATCACGATGACCTCGGAGTATATGGGCGCTATGAAGCTTATAAATTCCTGAAACGTGCTTGACATGTTAAAGACCTCTTCAATAGAAAATGAAAATTGAGAATTTAAAATTCAAACCGGCTGTAATACCGTTTTTTCATTTTTCGCCCTGCGCTCTTCAATGCGGTGTCTGCAGTATGCCGCTCACGACCTGCGCCGCAGCCGGCGCGATCTGGGCCTTTGCGTTCACCTGATGGATGAGGTTTTCCACCGACGCATGCATCACCTTGAAGGCGGCGTTCGGGTACAATCCGATGAAGAACACCAGAATCACGAGCGGAAGCGCGGCAACCGCCTCCCGCAGGTCCATATCGATCAGGCGCTCATTGCGGGGGTTCGTGATCTTGCCGAAGGCCACGCGCTGGTACATCCAGAGCATGTAGCCTGCGCCCAGGATGATCCCCAGCGACGCGATCACCGCGTAAGGCTTATAAAGCTGGAACGCGCCGAGCAAAATCGTGAACTCGCCAACGAACCCGTTCGTACCGGGCAGGCCGATGGACGACAGGGTGATGATCATGAGGAACGTGGCGTAGACCGGCACTTTGGCCGCAATCCCGCCGTAGTCGGCAAGCAGCCTCGTATGGGTCCGCTCGTAGATCACGCCGACGGCGAGGAACAGCGCGCCCGTGGATATTCCGTGGTTCAGCATCTGAAGGATGCCGCCCTCGAGGCCCTGGCTGTTCAGCGCGAAGATGCCCAGGGTAACGAAGCCCATGTGGCTCACGCTCGAATAGGCGATGAGCTTCTTGAAATCGGTCTGTGCGAAGGCCATGTATGCGCCGTAGATGATCGCGATCACGGACAGGATCATGATTGCCGGGGTCCATCTCACGGCGGCGTCCGGGAAGAAGGGCAACGAGAACCTGAGGAACCCGTAAGCCCCCATCTTGATCAGGATGCCCGCGAGGATGATGCTGCCCGCGGTCGGCGCCTCGACGTGGGCGTCGGGCAGCCAGGTATGGAACGGGAACATCGGCACCTTGACCGCAAAAGCCACGAAGAACGCCGCAAAGGCCACCATCTGGAAGCTGTAGCTGAACTTGTGGTTCATGAGCGTAAGCACGTCGAAGGTATGCCCGGCGGAGTAATACACTGCCAGGATGGCGACGAGCATGAGCACGCTTCCGACGAGGGTGTACAGGAAGAACTTGATCGCCGCATAGAGCCGGTTGGGGCCGCCCCAGACGCCGATAAGAAGGTACATGGGGATCAGCATCGCTTCCCAGAATATGTAGAAAAGAAACATGTCGAGAGCCGTGAACACGCCGATCATGCCGGCTTCGAGGAAGAGCATGGCGACCATGAACTCCCGCACCCTGTCCTGCACCGCCTTCCACGAGACCATGATGGATATCGTGGTGAGGAGCGCCGTGAGCGCCACGAAGAGCACGCTGATCCCGTCCACGCCGAGCTTGTAGTGTATGTTCCACGCGCTGATCCAGACCGCGCTCTCGCCGAATTGCATATGGTGCGTAGACGTGTCGAAATGTGCGAGCAAGGACACGCACAGGGCCAGCTCAAGGATGGAAAACCCCAATGCAATCCAGCGCGACGCATCCGCGTTTCTGATAAGGAGCAGAATGGCCGCCCCGAGCACCGGCACGAATATGAGCAAACTGAGCAGCGGATAACCAAGCTGGTTCGGTATGAGTTCAATCATGTATCAGACTCCTTTGGCACCGTGCATGGCGCAGAGGGCACGAAGCAGAGTGTTTTTTTGCTCTATGCACCATGCGCACCTATGCATTTTATTTCAATATATAGTAAAGTCCTACGAGCACCGCAAGCCCCACGCCCATGCTGAATGCGTACTGCTGCACGAACCCGGTCTGGACCCTGCGGCTCCCCTGGCTCGTCCTGTCGATCATCCGCGCAATCCCGTTCACCGCGCCGTCTACGATCTTTACATCGGCAACGCCGTAGAGGAACTTCGCCAGCTTGTGCACGAGGCCGTCGACGAAGATAGCGTTGTAAATTTCGTCCACGCGGTACTTGTTCAAAAGCAGGTTGTAGGTCCCCTTGAATTTTTCCGCAAGCCTGGCGGGCGCCGAAGGATTTTTCACGTACATCTTGTACGCAAGCCTGATGCCCGCAAGAGCCACCGCACAGGAAAAAACCATAAGCCACCGCTCGAGACCGTGGCCCTCCTCCGCCGCGTGCTCAACGTGCGGAAAGAGCGGAGCAAGAAAATCGCCGAACAGGTTCGCGCCGGGCACGAGCGCACCGGGCATGCCGATCAAGCCCACGGTCGCTGAAAAGAACGCAAGAATGATGAGCGGCACCGTCATCACCTTCGGCGACTCGTGCACGTGGTGCTCCACTTCGTGGTCCATGCGGGACTTCCCGAAGAACGTAAGGTAGATAAGCCGGAATGAATAGAACGCCGTCATGAACGCGCCGACGACACCGAGCATCCAGAGAACCCTGCCGATTTCGCTCGAACTGTACGCGCTCCAGAGTATCTCGTCTTTGCTGAAGAACCCCGCAAAGGGGAAAATGCCGGAAAGGGCCAGTGAACCGATGATGAAGACGAGATAGGTGACTTTGATTTTCGGCTTTAGACCGCCCATCTTGCGCATGTCCTGCTCGCCGGAGAGCGCGTGGATCACGCTGCCCGAGGCAAGGAACAGGAGTCCCTTGAAAAAGGCGTGCGTGGCAAGATGGAAGATGCCGGCCGAGAACGCCCCCACGCCCAGGCCGAGGAACATGTACCCCAGCTGGCTGATGGTCGAATAAGCAATCACGCGTTTGATATCGTTCTGCACCAGGCCGATCGTGGCCGCGAAAACGGCGGTCACGCCGCCGGTCACGGCCACCACGGTCATGGCCGTTGCGGACAGCGAGAAGATCGGCGCGCAGCGCGCGACCATGAACACGCCCGCCGTCACCATGGTGGCGGCGTGGATCAGGGCGCTCACCGGCGTCGGGCCCTCCATGGCGTCCGGCAGCCATACATAGAGCGGAAGCTGAGCGGACTTGCCCGTCGCGCCCAGGAACAGAAGGAGCGCGATGAGCGTTACCACGCTCACCCTGACCCCGAGGACCACGTAGCTGTAGTCCGCGGCCTGGGTGGACACGGCGCGGAACACCTCGGTGAAATCGAGGGACCCGAAAGTGACGAAAATAAACAGCATCCCGAGCACGAACCCGAAGTCACCCACGCGGTTCACGACGAAAGCCTTGACGCCCGCGTCGGACGCGGACTTTTTCTCGTACCAGAAACCGATCAAAAGGTAGGAGCACAATCCGACGCCTTCCCAGCCTACGAACATCATGAGGAAGTTGTTGGCCGTCACGAGGACGAGCATGAAAAAGGTGAAGAGCGACAGATAAGAGAAAAACCGCGAATAGCCCTTATCGCCGTGCATGTACCCGATGGAGTAAATGTGAATGAGGGAACTCAGCGTCGTCACCACGAGGAGCATTACGGCGGTAAGCTGGTCGATCTGGAACCCTACGTTCACGGAAAAGTTCCCGACCGCTATCCAGGAGTAGAGGTTCTCGTTGATGATCTTGCCGCCGAGCACATCGAACAGCGTGCTCACCGCGAGGAAGAAGGACGCAACGACGCCCGCGATGGAGACGTAGGCCGCCTTCTCTTTCAGATATTTGCCGAACACCCCGGAAATGAAGAATGCGGCGAAGGGGAGCAGCGGTATTAACGAATATTTGAGCATAAGTACTCCTGACGCGTATGGATATTATTTCCTATTTTCTGTTACTACCCTTTCATCAAGTTGATCTCGTCCGCGTAGATCGTGCCTTTATTCCTCGACAACAGAATAAGAATCGCGAGCGCAACTGCGGCTTCGGCGGCCGCCACGGTGATGATGAAAATCACGAAAATCTGGCCCGTCAGCACCTGGAGATAATGCGAAAAGGCGACCATGTTGATGTTCGCGGCATTCAGCATCAGCTCTATGGACATCAGGACAATGAGGATGTTGCGCCGTGCGAGCACGCCGGCCACGCCGATTGTAAAGAGCGTAGCACTCAGTATAAGATACCAGGACAAGGGAATCATAAAACCTCC
>JAWOJY010000173.1:0-3102 GCA_033854515.1 Nitrospirota bacterium | reverse complement strand
CCGACAATCCCTGTCAGATTCCTTCCTTCGTCTTTCTCTTCTTCAAGACCAAATGCACGATCTTTTTCAGCTCTCTGATACGTACGGGCTTATGAATGTATTCCATGGCGCCGAGGCTAATGGCACGGAAGTATGACTCCACCTCTCCATACCCGGTGGCCATTATCACGTCGGTGTTGGAGCCGATCTTTCGAATTTCCTGCAAAAGGTGCAGCCCGTCGCTGACCGGCATTTTAAGGTCGGTTATCACGAGATCGAATGAGTCATTTCTAAACAGGGCAAGCGCATCCTGACCGTTGCTTGCGAGGGTGACGCGATATCCTTCTCCGGAAAGCACCGTGTGAAACAGTTCCCGCGTCCCCTCGTCATCGTCGACAACAAGAATCTTCGGTTGTTTTTCCATAGTCCCTTTCCCGATAAATGGAAATTATCGCGTCCCGGAATGTCCTCGTTATGCACATGATCTGCGCGCAGCAATCACGATAATTCAGAAAATGGAGATGAAACTCCGCTTTTAAGATAATTATACCTTATTGCATGAAGCTTCGGCCGAACTTTCACGTTCACCGTGCTGTCGCACGCGCTGGCCTCAACGTGAAGGGGCCGAATGCGCCGGCTTGCTCAAGAACTCTTGCAGAGGGATGAGGGAATTCCATTGTCAGCGTCGAAATAACAAGCTTCTTTGCAGTGTGCCATGAGATGGGGAAAGAACCGGAGAAAATGCTCGTGAAAGCTGAAATAATTGGCTTCTAACTCTTCAATCGCGGTCCCCAGGTTATTTTCTCTTCTCATTCTTTTGGAAATTCTTTTCAGTGTCTCGTCTACTCCTTCCATCGTCCCATAGGAGCGTAACCAGTCTTCCCGTATCATTTTTTTGATAGAAAGTATTACATTCTGATGAATCTTCACCTTATGATTATCCAGATTTTTGTACACCGTTCCCACAAACTCATCCAGACCGATGGATGAATAAAGGCCCCAGTTCCTTGATAAAAAATGGTCATACACCACATCTATAATAATGCCGGCAAAGCGACGTCTTGACCTGCTGATTAATTTCCTGCTTGACGATACGATGCCGTCAGAGTCGGTAAATGCATCAACTCTTCTATGGTTCCTGATTCCCTCAACAACCTCTCGTGGAAACTTACCATCGACGTTTCCTTTAACGAAATCACCCAACAAATTCCCGAGCATTGAAAGAGAGGTGTTGTGAGAAAGAAACATATGGGCAAGGTAGTTCATATTTTCTCCCTCTGCCGTCAAAATTGACCGGCGAACCGATCGCGGTAAAAATTGTAAGCGGCCGCATGCCGGGCAATATATCATGATGTCGCTTGATTTGCAAAACAGGCACGCCACCCATCACAAGTATAGCGGTTGTCAGGGGCCACTCTTAGCACGAACATCATGATCAAAAGTATCATAAATCGCCGCGCCGGTCGTCCGCGGTCCCGCTCGTCCTTGACGCGGGCATAATCTTGTGATTGAATTTTAATATACGCTTCCTTCGTTATGCGCGCCGAAGGGAGCGGGAGCAGTCCTGTTTAAATCGATTCATCCGGAGGTGAAACATGGGTGTACCTGCGGAAAAGATGGAATTCAAAAGGCCGGAGTTCATCAAAATATCGGACGTGATCTGGGACATGCCTCCCAGCTTCAAGCACGGGATGAGGGTCCCGGCGCGGATAATCGCGACGAAAAAGCTCATTGACGCCATGGACGATCAGGTCTATGACCAGATATCGAACGTCGCCACGCTGCCGGGAATCCAGAAATACGCATTCTGCATGCCCGACGGCCACAGCGGCTACGGGTTCCCCATCGGCGGGGTGGCCGCCTTCGACGTGAACGAGGGCGGCGTGATCTCGCCGGGCGGGATCGGGTTCGACATCAACTGCGGCATGCGCCTGGTGCTCACGAATCTCACCTACGAAGAGGTCAAGCCGCGGTTGAAAACGCTCGTGGAAAAACTGTATCGACGGGTTCCCGCAGGGGTGGGCAGCAGGGGGTTTGTGAGGTTGTCCCAAAGCGAATTCAGGGACCTCGTCACCATGGAGGGCGCGCAGTGGGCCGTGAAGAACGGCTACGGGTGGGGGGAAGACCTTGAAAGGATGGAATTGCACGGCAAGGCCGACTGGGCGGACAACTCAAAGGTTTCCCCGAGGTCGGTGGAGCGGGGCTATAACCAGATCGGCACGCTCGGCTCCGGCAACCACTATCTCGAAATCCAGTGGGTGAAACCCGAGAACATCTTCAATAAAAAGCTTGCTGCAAAGTGGGGTCTCTTCCCGAACCAGATCGTGGTCATGTTCCACTGCGGCTCCCGGGGGTTCGGCCATCAGGTGGCATCCGATTATCTTGACCTGTTCCTGTCCGTCATGGAAAAAAAGTACGGGATAAAGATCCTCGACCGCGAGCTTGCCTGTGCGCCGTTCTTCTCTCCCGAAGGCCAGGCGTACTTCAAGGGTATGGGCTGCGCGGTGAACATGAGCTTCGCGAACCGGCAGGTGATCGTGCATCGGGTGCGGGAGGTGTTTTCCGATGTGTTCGGCAGGAGCGCGGAAGAGCTCGGCATGCACATGGTGTTCGATATCGCCCACAACCGCGGGACTTTCGAAAAACACGAAGTGGACGGAAAAGTGAAAGAGCTCATCGTCCACCGGAAAGGGGCGACCGGCAGCTACTGCCCCGGCCGGGAGGAGATACCGGAGCGTTACCGCGAGGACGGCTCTCCGGTCATTATCGGCGGCTCCATGGAAACCGGGAGCTATCTCCTGGTAGGCGGTCCGAACGCGAAAGAAACCTTCTGCTCGACGGCCCACGGCAGCGGCAGGACCATGAGCAGGGCAAAGGCCAAGAGGATGGTGAGAGGGGAGAAACTTCTGCGCGAGCTTGAGGAGAGAGGAATCTACATCAAGACCGCGAGCTACCCGGGCGTGGCCGAGGAAGCGGGCTTTGCCTATAAGAACATCGACGACGTCGTTGAGGCCACGGCGCTGGCGGGGATTTCCCTGCCGGTGGTGAAGCTCGTCCCGCTGGGCAATGTGAAAGGGTAGAGATAATTCTTCGGGCGAAGTCGCATTTGTTCTGCAACCCGCT
>JAWOJY010000172.1:0-23501 GCA_033854515.1 Nitrospirota bacterium | reverse complement strand
CCTTTTGAGGATATTACCTACGCGCACATCGACCATCATCGTCATCTGCGCCACGGCATGCCCGAAGTCATCTACTGCGAAGGCAAAACGCTCGACCAAGTCGTGGGCATCGCGAAGCGCATGCTCGCAAACAACAGCGATATCCTCGCTACTCGGGCGGATCGCACTCTGTTTAGAGCGATCAAGAAACTCGACCGCCGGGCTGAATATCATCAGGCTTCCCGGGCCATCGTGATCCAGCACCAAGCGAAGAAGCCGAGTGCTGGTGTGATTCTCGTCCTGACTGCAGGGACATCTGACATTCCCGTGGCCGAAGAGGCTGCGGTCACTGCCGGGATGCTCGGTAGCACGGTGCAGACCGTTTACGATGTGGGTGTGGCAGGCATCCACCGGGTGCTGAGCAAGCGGGAAATTCTCGATGCCGCCCGAGTGATCATCGTGGTTGCGGGCATGGACGGTGCACTCCCCTCGGTCGTGGGCGGACTCACAGACAAGCCTGTGATCGCCGTTCCGACAAGCGTAGGCTACGGTGCGGGATTTCAGGGATTGGCCCCACTTCTCACCATGCTCAACTCCTGCGCCTCGGGGATCGCCGTGATGAACATCGACAACGGCTTCGGCGCCGGAGTGCTAGCTCACAGGATCAACATTCTGGGTGAACATTAACCCTGAGCAGTCATCGCGAGAACGAACGCAAATTTATTTTTTTGCAGTGCCGTTCGCACGGCCGGGCAAGAATGCCGGGAAGGTGCCATCTGTCCTCTCCGTAAGAATGCTCATGAGCACTTTGGCTTCAAGCACAGCATGATCTGTGACTCACCATCTTGTGCTGCCGGTCATAACTATACGGTCGCCGTCCAGGGTCTGCGAGCGTGCTGGGCAAGCATATCAAAAATATAATTTTTAAGCTTTTCAAGTTGCCCGGCCTCCACCAAAGGGCCGGATACGTTACAACAGGCGGCCTTGACGAGTATGGGGTGGCAGCGCGGCTTCTTATTGGATACCTTCCCGGTTCACAGATTCGTGTCTATCGGCACCCAAGGAAGCTGGCAGGTGGCCTTCATACGGAAAATTATTAGATAGCCCAAAACGCTATTTCGTCCGGTGAAGAAGCTGCAGAACTAACAATATGAGAACTGCTTACTTCGACTGTTTTTCCGGAATATCCGGCGACATGATCCTTGGCGCGTTCATGGACGCGGGCGTGGACATAGACGCATTGCGCCGAGAGCTCGCGAAGCTTGACCTCACTGGCTACGAGATAAAGGCCGAAAAGGTCATGCGATCCGGCATTGCAGCTACGAAGGCTCATGTGGTCGTCGGCAACAAGGACCAGAAACCACGTCATTTACCGGACATCCTGAACGTCATTGAAGGCTCTTCCCTGTCGCCGGCAGTGAAAGAAAAAAGCGGCCGCATTTTCAGCCAGATGGCCCAAGCCGAAGCCAGAGCCCATGGCACATCACCTGACAAGATCCATTTCCATGAGGTCGGTGCAGTAGACGCCATCGTGGACATCGTGGGCTCAGTCATCAGCGCAGAGCTTCTGGGGATCACTCATATCATTGCTTCTTCGATAAACGTCGGCTCCGGCTCCGTACAGACGTCCCACGGCCAGTTCCCTGTTCCTGCTCCTGCCACTGCAGAGCTGCTCAAGGGGATACCCTTTTATCAGTCCTCCACGCAGTTCGAGCTTGCCACCCCCACCGGCACCGCGATCATCGCGTCTCTCAGTGCATCCTTCGGTCTCCTCCCGGCGATGAAGGTTGACCGCATAGCCTACGGGGCAGGCGATAAGGACTTTTCCGGCAAGCCGAACGTCTTGAGGCTCATGATAGGAGAACCCGTGGCTGCATACGAGGAAGACACATCCATGGTGATCGAGACGAACATTGACGATATGAATCCTCAAGCCTATGAATACATCATAGAGCTGCTCTTGCAGCGGGGCGCGCAGGACGCATATCTCACGCCGATCATCATGAAAAAAGGAAGGCCAGCGGTCCTGCTCTCGGCGCTTACCGATCCGTCAAAAGCCGATGTGATCCTTGATACGATTTTCCGCGAGACTACCAGCATAGGCGTCCGCATCCGGGAGGTGGGCAGAAGAAAACTGAGCCGCGAGATTTCGGAGGTCGACACTCCCTATGGAAAAATCCGAATGAAGATCAGCAAGCGGGGCGACGAAATGCTCACAGCAACACCGGAATATGACGACTGCCGCAGAATCGCCGAAGAGATGCGGGTCCCGTTGAAGAAGGTTATGGAAGAAGCGAAGCGGCAATTTCAAAAAACAAGATCCTGATTTCTCGTTTGATTGAGATTCATAGAGCACAGTTGATGCTGACATTCTGAATTTCTCGTGAAAGGAACTGCATGCGCACTATCCGAATTTCCATGGCTCAGATAAATTCGACCGTCGGGGACCTCGCTGGCAACAGGAACAAGATCATCGACTCGATCAACCAAGCAAGGAAACTCGGGTCTGATCTGGTTGCATTTACCGAACTCGCAGTGACCGGCTATCCTCCCGAGGACCTCCTGCTCAAACCCCAGTTCGTGAAGGACAATCTCCGAACGCTTTCGGAGATCACTAAGGCCACGAGGGGAATCACAGCGGTTGCCGGATTCGTAGATTCGAGCGGGCATCACATCCATGACGCAGCAGCGGTCATGAGCAACGGAAAGCTCTTCCATGTCTATCATAAGATGCTGCTTCCGAACTACGGGGTCTTCGACGAATACCGCTATTTTAAGCCTGGGAAAAGGTATCCCGTCATCGCGGTCAAAGGCGTCAACATAGGGGTAAACATATGCGAGGACATCTGGTACGCAGACGGACCTGCCCGCACCCAGGCCCTGGCAGGAGCCGAGGTAATCGTGACGATCAACGCCTCACCCTACCATAAGGGTAAAGGCAAAGAGCGGCAGCAAATGCTCGCCCTGCGTGCGAAAGAGAACAATGTCCATATCGTATACGTCAACACGGTCGGGGGACAGGATGAACTCGTCTTCGACGGTCATAGCATGATCCTGGACCCGAAGGGCAAACTCCTTGTCGTGGGCAGGCAGTTCGACGAAGAGCTTATCACGTACGATATCGGCCTGCCGGGGCCGTACAGGCCCGTGGACCTTGCGTCGGAAATGATCCTCGACGAACACAGGGACTATATTGATTCCGTCGTCATCTCGACCAAGGCGGCGGCGCCCAGGAAACCGCTCCCGCTCGTTCGGCCCGCAAAGCCTTATTCCCTGTGCGAGGAAGTGTACCGCGCGCTCGTCATCGGGACCAGGGATTATGTGAACAAAACAGGATTCAAGGCTGCCGTCATCGGTCTTTCAGGCGGCGTCGATTCATCGCTCGTTGCCTCCGTGGCTGTGGCCGCCATCGGGAAAAAGAACGTTACCGGGGTGTTCATGCCTTCGCAATACAGCTCCCTCGAAAGCTGCGAGGACGCCTACGCACTTGCGAATAACCTCGGCATCAATATCCTAGAGATCCCCATCAAGCAGGCATTCGAGTCATATTTGAGGACGCTACGAGGTGTATTCGCAAAAACCAGACAGGACGTGACCGAAGAGAACATCCAAGCGCGCATCAGGGGGAACATCCTCATGGCTCTCTCGAACAAGTTCGGCTGGCTCGTGCTCACCACTGGGAACAAGAGCGAAATGTCCGTGGGCTACGCTACGCTCTACGGCGACATGGCGGGCGGGTTCGCCGTAATCAAGGATGTTCCCAAGACCATGGTCTACGATGTGTCCAGGTGCGTCAATCGCCTCGCGGGCAGGACGATCATTCCGAAACGCGTCCTGACTAAAGCACCGACCGCAGAGCTCCGCCCGAATCAAAAGGACAGTGATTCCCTGCCCATTTATTCCATACTTGACCCCATTCTCAAGGCCTACGTGGAGGATGACAAGGGATTCGATGAGATGCTCAAGATGGGATTTGACCGAAAGACAGTTGAGCGTGTGATTCGGCTTGTGGACTCGAGCGAGTACAAGCGCCGCCAAGCGCCGCCGGGAGTCAAGATCACTCCGCGCGCCCTGGGAAAGGATCGTCGGTTCCCGATAACGAATCGATACAAAAGCTATTGACGTACTCCCACCGCTAAAGCATGTGGGGTTGCCCGCGCTATTATCCTAAATTGGGGCAAGGATCCGGAGGAAAATACATGAAACGCAAAAAGATCCCGGACTCCTGCTGGATTTCACTACAGATTTCAGGACTTTATTTCTCATGGCCAGCCTCTACATAGTCTCAACACCCATCGGGAACCTTGAGGATATCACCCTCCGGGCGATCCGCGTACTCAGGGAAGTCGACCTCATCGCCGCCGAAGATACGCGCCACACCCGCAATCTGCTTAACAAGTATGGGATAGAAACTCCCCTCACGAGCTACCATGACCATAACAAGGAAGAAAAAGCGCCTGTCCTTGTTGAACGGATGCTTGAAGGGAAAAGTGTGGCCCTGGTATCAGATGCCGGCACGCCTGGGATCTCAGACCCCGGCTATTTCCTCATCAACCTTGCAATCGACCAAAGAATACCCGTGATCCCTGTCCCAGGTGCAACAGCAGCCATCGCTGCACTCTCCATTTCTGGACTTCCCACGGACAGTTTCGTGTTCGAAGGATTTCTTCCAGCCAAGCATTTGGCGCGGCTCAGACGGCTCCAGAGGCTTTTAACAGAAGAACGCACGATCATCTTCTACGAAGCACCCCATAAGATCATCAAGACGGTAGAGGACATGCTCGAGGTCTTCGGCGACCGGAAAGCTGTCGTCACCCGGGAATTGACGAAGGTCCATGAGGAGGTCGTGCGGGGAACGCTTTCAGAAGTCCTCAAGCGTCTCCGCGAGGGGACGGTCAAAGGCGAGTTCACCGTGATCGTCCATGGAGCATCATCGGAGCTGAGGAAACAGGACATCGATACTGCTGCGTATCTTAAGAACCTGATGATTCACCGACATCTGGGCAAGAAAGAAGCTATAATCGTGGCAGCAGAAGAGCTCGGGCTGCCGAAGAAAGAAGTGTACAAGGAAAGCTTGAAGTTACCAAAAGATGAGTGAACAGGGGGTCAGGGCTTGTTGAACAAACACGAAATTCCCTGAAGCCCTCCGGAACCATAACCTTGACTTTTCTATCATCTGAGGTTGATATGTCCAAAGTCTATTTTTCCACTGCCCGCGCTCTGAGATGGGACTACCGCCACAGTGTCCCTGGAAAGCTCGAAATGCTTCTTGAAAAAATGGATCTCTACTCACGGTTAGAGGCTGACGAATGGGTTGCGGTCAAGACCCATTGGGGATCTCATGGAGCTTTCAGGATCATCCCACCTGTCATGATCCGGAAAGTGGTCGAAGCCCTCAGGAAGGCCGGGGCCAGGCCGTTCGTCACGGACACGGTAAGGATCATGGGGCTCGACTACCTCGAAGTTGCGAACCAGAACGGTCTGAACCATCTATCCTGCGGGGCGCCTGTGGTCCTTGCTGACGGTCTGTACGGCAAGGACAGCATCCTGGTCAAGGCCGGGCCTATCCTCGGCGAAATCGCCGTCGCATCGACCATCCACGACGTTTCGGCCATGGTCGTATGCACCCATACCAAAGGCCATATTAACGCGGGCTACGCCGGGGCGCTCAAAAATCTGGCTATGGGCTGCGTAAGCTCTAGCCACCGCGAGCACGGCTGGAAAAGGGGGCGCGGCGGCATGCATTGCCACGGAGATATGGGCCTTCAGTGGGATCCTGAAGTCTGTACCTTCTGCGAGCAGTGCAGAAACATCTGCCCTCTCAACGCCATCGATTTCAAGGAAGGGACATTTGTCGTAGACGAAAACAACTGCTGGCATTGCGGACGATGCAGTCGCGTGTGCCAAGAGGGGGCGCTCACCCTACCGCAAGATGACATCACGTTTCAGAAGAGCCTGGCTGAAGCAGCAACAGCGGTGCTCTCTACCTTCAGGCAGGGAAAGGTTGTCTACATAAACTTCCTGTACGAAATACAGCCTGAGTGCGATTGCATGCCCGTAGCTGATGTCCCCGTGATCCAGGACCAGGGCGTCCTGATATCCGATGATATCGTGGCCATCGAGCAGGCGTCCCTCGATATGCTCAAGGCCGCACCTCCCTTGCCCCAGTCCGCGGCGGACGAAGCAGGCATTAAGCCCGGCGATGACATCATGCTCAAGCTCAATCCCCGGCCCATGCAGATCCAGATCGATGAAGCAGAGAAGCTCGGGCTCGGGACAAAAAAGTATGATTTGGTGAAGGTGGAACCGTGAACAACGGGTACTTCTAACTTCTGGAGGCGTCATGTCCAAACGGACAAAGATCATCGCAACGATCGGCCCTGCGTCGAGCTCGCCTACCATCATCGCGAATCTCATCCGTGCCGGAATGGATGCAGCGAGACTGAACTTCTCACACGGCAACCGCAGGGACCACCGGAACCGCATCCGGATGATACGGCAGGCAGCAACCAGGGCCGGGAAGCAGATCGCAATCATCCAGGACCTTCAGGGCCCGAAGGTGCGAGTCGGAGAGGTGAAGGACGATGCTATCACGCTCAAACGTGGCAGCGTCGTAACACTCACCACGCGTTCGGTTATCGGAACGAGCGCAATTATCGCCGTGACCTACCCCGGCCTTGTGAAGGACCTGAATGCCGGTGATACCGTCCTCCTTGACGACGGCAGGCTTGAGCTCCGGGTGACGAAGAAAAGTACCGTTGGTCTCGCATGCCGGGTCGTCCGCGGCGGCGTGCTTAAGAGCCATAAGGGCGTGAACGTCCCGGGAGCTTATCTGTCGCTCCCTTCACTCTCGCATAAGGACAAAGAAGACCTCAGATTCGGCGCGGAGCAGGGCGTGGACTACATTGCCCTATCCTTCGTGCGCACAGCAGGTGACATCGCTCAGACCCGGAACTACATCCGATCGCTTGGAGCGAGCATCCCCGTCATCGCTAAGATCGAGAAGCCCGAAGCCGTTCAAAACCTCGACGACATCATCAGGGCCGCTGACGGAATCATGGTAGCACGGGGCGACCTGGGCGTGGAGATGTTGCCCGAGCAGGTGCCTTTGCTCCAGAAGAAGATCATCAACGCCTGCAATCTGGCGGAAAAGCCGGTGATCACGGCGACGCAGATGCTCGAAAGCATGATCGAGAGTCCCCAGCCCACACGGGCCGAGGCATCGGATGTTGCGAACGCCATCCTTGATGGAACGGACTGCGTCATGCTATCGGGCGAGACGGCTGTTGGCAATTATCCGGTCGAGGCTGTTGAAGTCATGTCCAGGATCGCTGCTCAGGCGGAAGCATCCCTGTCCCCGATCCCGCCGGACCAACGCATATCCGGCGCTGACGAGAGCGTTGCCCACGCGGCGTGCCGCGCTGCGGAAGAACAGCATGCCCAGGCGATCGTAACATTCACCCAGTCCGGATCCACAGCACTCCTGGTCTCGAAGCACCGGCCCAGGATGCATATCATCGCTCCGACGCCTTTCGAACGGGTTGCAAGAAAGACCTCGCTCTACTGGGGTGTAAGACCGGTGATCCTGAAACCAAGAAAGACAACCGACACAATGATCGCGAGCGTAGAGCGGATCATGCTCATCAAGAAACTCACCAAGCGGCACGACCTTATAGTGATCACCGCGGGCGTACCCATCGGAGTTGCCGGAAGCACGAACATGATGAAAATTCATCGCGTGGGTGAGATCAAGACTCTGGAATCGACTTAGGAGCCATCAGGGACTTTAGGAGGAAGCCGGAATATTCCGTTCGCAAATATCAAACCGAGTCTCACGAAATCGGAGGCGTTTCTCATTTCTAGGCGAAGAGAATGCGGAGGTGAAGCATGAAAGTTCGGGCCTTGCTTGATTCCAAGGGGAAGGACATCGTGTCCATTGATGCCGCCTGTTCAGTGGAGGATGCCATACGGTCGATACACTCGCGGAAAATCAGCGCGATCATGGTGACCGAACAAGGCAAAACGGTCGGGATATTCACGGAAAGGGACGTCGTACGGTGCTACATATCGTCAGGCGGCAAGAGCTTTAAGGACATTAAAGTTAAGGATGCCATGGTAAGCGATCTCATTGTCGCTGTCCCTGACGATGATCTTAACGATGTCTCGGCGATCATGGTTGAAAAGAACATCCGCCATCTGCCCGTTCTCGACCACCAGAGGGTCATAGGGATGCTGTCGATCCGGGATATCATCCAAACCCAGGTCAAAAAGCTGACTTCAGAAATCCATTATTTGAAGGACTATATCACCGGCTATTGATTGGGGGTGGGAGATGCCCAGCCAGGGCATTCCCGCATCGAGGTTCAGCCCCTTATAACGAACCGGGAGGGGAATAGAGCCTCATCCCGCCCGAAAAGGGTCCTCTTTTTTTTGCATTTTACAGGACCGGAGTGTTATAATGGCCGCATATGGAAAAAGTCACCACGACCTGTCCCTGGTGCGGATGCGGATGCGGCCTGTATCTGCACGTAGAAAACAATCTTATAACTGGTGTTTCACCTAACCGCAGTCATCCTGTCAATCACGGCACCCTCTGCGTCAAAGGCTGGAATTGCCACGAATTCGTACAGCATCCTGACCGGCTCACCACGCCGATTATTAAGGACGGCAGGGCGACCTACCGCCGGGCGTCCTGGGAAGAGGCACTTGGCGTGACTGCGGCGCGGCTTGCGGAAATCAGGCAACAATACGGTCCCGATGCAATCGGCATCCTGGGCTCCGCCAAGTGCACGAATGAAGACAACTTCGTGCTCATGAAGTTCGCCCGGGCCGTCATTGGAACGAACAACATCGACCACTGCGCACGTCTCTGCCATTCCTCCACAGTCGGAGGACTCGCTGCCGCCTTCGGGTCCGGCGCCATGACCAATTCGATAGATGAAATCAGGGACGCGCGCGTCATCTTCGTGATAGGATCGAACACGACCGAGCAGCATCCTATGATTGGGATGCACATGCTCGAAGCAAAGGACCGCGGCGCAATCCTGATTGTGGCGGACCCCCGGCGCACGCAGATCGCCCAGTTCAGCCATCTCCATATGCGGCATAAGAGCGGCACCGATGTGGCTCTTTTGAATGCCATGATGAATGTGATCATCACCGAAGGACTCGTGGACCTTTCCTTTATCCGTCAGCGCACCGAGAACTTTGATGACTTCGAAAACCGGGTAAAGTTGTACACACCGGAGACTGCCGAGCAGATCACCTCGGTTCCTGCCAACGACATCCGCAAAGCAGCCCGGATCTACGCGTCGGAAAAGCGCTCCATGCTTTTTTATTCAATGGGCATCACCCAGCACATCACCGGCGTGGACAACGTGCGGTCGTGTGCTAACCTGGTGATGCTCACTGCACATATCGGCCAACCCATGACAGGGCTAAACCCGCTCCGAGGCCAGAATAATGTGCAGGGGGCCTGCGACGTGGGAGCCCTTCCAGACGTCTATTCCGGATACCAGAAGGTCGCTGATCCTGCGGCTAGGAAAAAGTTCGAACTGGCATGGTCTCGGCCCATGCCAGAGAAACCCGGACTCACGCTCACCGAGATGATCGACGGAATTCACGAGGGGAAAATCCGAGCGCTCTACATCATGGGCGAGAACCCCGTCGTTTCTGACCCTGATGCGGCCCATGTGAAAGAGGCTCTTGCATGCCTTGAGTTCCTCGCGGTCCAGGACATTTTCCTGTCAGACACCGCCGAATACGCTCATGTCATCCTGCCGGCGACCACGTTCGCGGAAAAAGACGGCACCTTTACCAACACAGAGAGACGCGTGCAGAAGATTAGAAAGGCGGTTCCTCCGGCCGGTGACTCTAAACCCGACTACGAGATCATTTGCAACCTTTCGAAGCTCATGGGCTACCCCATGGATTACCGTGCGGCGCATGAGATCATGGAAGAGATCGCGCTCCTCACCCCTTCCTACGGCGGCATTCTCCACCATCGGCTCGATGCGAATTTCGGACTCCAGTGGCCATGCTTCGGCATGGATCACCCGGGCACACCCTACCTGCATCGGAAGAAATTCACGCGCGGTATGGGCGCCTTCATTCCCGTAGAGTTCATTCCACCGGCAGAGCCCACGGACAGCGAGTATCCGTACATACTGACCACAGGCAGGAGCTACTTCCATTACCACACCGGTACCATGTGCAGGAGAACCGTGACTCTCGAACGCGAGGAGCCGGAATGCACGGTCGAGATCAACCCCGCTGATGCAAAGCGGCTCGAGATCCGCGCAAACGAACCGGTGCGCCTCAAATCGAGGCGTGGCAGTATCGAGGTGAAGGCCCGGGTGACCGGAACAGTGCCGGAAGGTATTGTTTTTATCCCCTTCCACTTCCGGGAAGCAGCGGCGAACCTGCTCACAATCAACGCTGTTGACCCGAACGCCAAGATCCCGGAGTTCAAGGTCTGCGCCGTGGCTGTAGAGCCGGTACGGCGCAAGCCTGGCACGCGTCAGTCTCCTCCGCTCAGTTATTACGAAGGAATGAGGATCGGTCTCGATTTGTATATTCCTCCTGAAGAAATGCTACCTAAAACTTGAACATGAAAAGAACGTCGTGCGCCATCAGCCAAAGATTGTTTCTCTCTTGTTCCATTTTGTTCTGTAAAATGAGTTGTGTATGCCCGCAATGTATATATTAAATAAGAATCATCTCTCATTCTGGCTCCGAAAGCTCAAGACGACCCATCAGCTGATTGCTCCCATGCGCGATGTGTCGGGTGATATCGTGCTGACCGAACTCCCGCGCATGCACGAGACGGCCCTTGACGGGCCGGCTCTCATGCCCTCGCCCAAGGAGTTCCTCCAACCGCAGATGGAGCAGCTGTTCTGCTATTCCCGTGAAGGTATCGAGGAGGCTATCAACAAGCAGTCTCGCGTTCTCTTCGGCATCAGGTCCTGCGACCTGTCAGCCATCAGGATACTCGATCTCTTTTATCTGGGAAAGAACAAAGATGTCTATTACGAAACGCGGCGTGCCAGAACCGTGCTCGTTTCCATTGCATGCAACCAGCCAGATCCGACCTGCTTCTGCCTCGGCCTCGGAACCGGGCCTTTTTTGAAATCAGGCTTCGACCTCCAGTTCACCGATCTCGGCGACCGTTTCCTGGTCGATGCGGGGTCAGAGACGGGAACGGCCCTGGTAGAGGGTTTTCCGCACATCTTTACCGAGCCTACTCAGTCAGACAAGGAAGATCTTTATGAGGCCCGGCTCGCATCGCAGAGCCGCTTTGAGAAGCGAGTCAATCTTGATCAGGTGCATAAACGCATCAAGGCTGGCAGCGTGAGCGACTCCTTTTGGGAGTCTGTGGCAGTTCGTTGTTTCGAGTGCGGGGGTTGTGTATACAACTGTCCGGTATGCACCTGTTTCAATGTCATCGACCGACCCGAGGCTGTTGATTCCGGAAAACGCATCAGGATCTGGGACACCTGCATGTTCAAGGGATTCACGCGCATGGCAGGTGGCGTGGTTCCTGCGGAAGCAAAGATAATCCGTACTAAGCGCTGGTTCCATCACAAGCTCGTACACTGGCCCGCCCAGTTCGGGACTTTCGGATGTGTCGGCTGCGGACGCTGCGCGGTTTCTTGTCCCGGGAAGATAGACATGGCCACTGTGGCGCTCAGGATCAAGGGGACCGACCAGATGGAAGAAGGTCGATAACCCTTTTCACCGCAGAGGGCGCAGAGAAATATCAAAGGCTTCTCAGCAGTCAGACGCCCAGCGCAGTCGCAAAAAAAGCGCTGCAGCGGAGTAACATGGCTGTCCTGATTAAATACGAAGCGAGAATCTATGACGACCAACAACATCTATTTACCGTTCAAAGCATCTATTCGGGACGCAGCCGAAATCGCAAAGAATGTGAAGCTGTTTTCCATCATCATCCCCAGCGATTTCACTTATAAGGCCGGCCAGTTCGTCATGGTCTCTGCCCTTGGTGCCGGTGAGGTCCCGATCTCGATCACCTCCACTCCGGGGGCGGGCAAAGACCTCGAAATCTGCGTACGCACCGCAGGTCATGTTTCGGCAGCCTTGAACGGACTCTCCGCTGGGGACAGCATTTGGTTGCGAGGCCCTTACGGCAGACCGTTCCCCGTCAATGGCTACCAGGACACGATGTTCATCTGCGGCGGCATCGGCATCGTGCCCCTGCGCCCGCTCATCAATCAGATGATCGACAAACAAGCGGCAACGGGAGGGAACGGGGTCATCACGGTCATCTACGGTTCTCGAAATCCGTCAGAGGTCCTGTTCATGGATGAACTGAGCTCGTGGGTGGAACGGGGGGTCAACGTTGTCCTGACCGTGGATGTTTGCAACATCGAGAACTGGAGAGGATGCAGCGGTCTCGTCACGGAGCATTTTGGAAAAGCAAAGGTCGACTTCAAAGACAGCATGGCTTACATATGCGGCCCACATGTCATGATCCAGGCGGCAATGCGCGACCTCTCGCTCATGGGCATGCCCGATGATCATATCATCACCACGCTCGAAGCCCACATGAAATGTGGAGTGGGAAAGTGCGGACACTGCTATTGCGGGGGAAAGCTCATCTGCGATGAAGGGCCAGTTTTTACGTTCGAGGAAATCAAGAAGTATAACATCAAGCCGGGGAGGGACAGCCTCGTATAGAGGCTGCCTCTCCACGCTGATCTATTCATCGGCATAGGAATCGCCGGGCTTGCCGTATCTCGCAAGATAGTCGTGGCTGAATGCGGGGATCACGCCTGACTCCCCGTTCTGGGGATGGATCATGAAGCGATAGGAAACCAATTGGCCGTAGCCTTCCATCATGTGTTTCCAGCCCTTTTTAAAAAGCGAGCATTCATTATTGAAGCATACCCAGAGATAGGGTGAATCCCAGTCCAGGTAACGTGAGTCTAACTGTTCCATCTCCGCCTTGCAGTGCGGACAGGTCGGAGCTTCCGTTATTTTAAAATTCTTTGTCTCCATCATAGCAGCCTCCATGAAGCCTCAATCGTATAACGTAATATTATACTGCTCCATCAGACCCTTTGCAACAGGAAAAAGTCTTCAATAATTCTCTGCCAGAAGCTCAAAATAACTCTTCGGATGCAGACAGGTGGGGCAGACATTGGGGGCTTCTGTCCCTTCATGATGGTAGCCGCAGTTCCGACAGATCCAGGCCTTTCTTTCATTCTTTTTGAAAACCGTTCCGGATTGGACATTCTCGAGCAGCTTTAGGAACCGCCTCTCGTGCTCGACCTCAACCTTGGAGATATAACGGAACGCAACGGCTATATCCGGAAATCCCTCCTGCTCCGCGACATCACCGAAGCCGGGATACAGCCTCGTCCACTCGTCGTGCTCACCTTCAGCGGCGGCCTTGAGGTTCTCCGTCGTGTTCCCGATCCGCCCTGCCGGAAACATGGCCGTAAACTCCGCCATCCCGCCTTCGAGGAATTGAAAGAACCGTTTGGCGTGTTCTTTCTCATTGTCTGCAGTCTCGAGGAAAATAGCCGCAATCTGCTCATACCCTTCTTTTCTCGCAACGCTCGCGAAAAAAGTGTAACGGTTCCTAGCTTGGGATTCGCCGGCAAAAGCAGCGAGCAGGTTTTTCTCTGTTTTGGTTGCTTTAAGCTTCACAATGACCTCCCGTTGATATTCATCGCTTACAGGCTTGTCTGCTTGCGAGCTTGCCATCTTCTTCCTACCGCATCGTTCTCGCCATCTCCATCCTTGCGACAAAAATGTCAGCGCGGGCGAGCAGGCAAAAGCTGAATCGTTCTTTCAGTTTTTGGAGCAAAGGACGCTTTTTCCAGTCTTCGAGGCTGACGCGCACGGATTTTTTCAGATCGTCTTCGAAATCGGCGCGCGCTTTGGCCGCAAGAGCGGGATCGGTCACGACGGCCACAAGCTCATAGTTTATCTTTCCGCTCCGGATGTCGAGGTTTGCCGAGCCGGCAATAACTGTATTGTCGGAGATCGCAAGCTTGGCATGCATCATCGTCGGCGTGTATTCCCAGATCTCAGCCCCAGCTCTTAGCAGCCTCCCGTAAAGGCCCCTAGTCGCCCAGCGCGCCAGCGGTACGTCTGTTTTCATAGGGAACAGAAGTCGGACTCGAACCCCGCGCCTAACCGCCCGCTTCAGGGTCCGCAACAGCCGGCCGTGCGGATAGAAATAGCTCATGGCGAGATCGATGTTTTCCCTCGCGTCGTGGATCACCTGGCGGTATGCCCGGCGCACCGGCCGCATAGGATTTTCCGGACCACTTTCGAGAAACAGCACCCTGACTCCAGCGATTCCCCGCGGGCCGTGGCCGCGGCGCAGCCGCGACCGCAGAATCAGCCTTCTCAGGGTGAAATCAGCCCGCCTCCACATCCTCGAAAATGACCTCCGGAGTCGCGCGACTTCTGCTCCCAAAATTTCCAGGGTGTTATCCCTCCAGGGTCCCGTCTCTCCGATGCCGCGAAAGTACTCATCCGCGATGTTCATCCCGCCGATGTAAGCGATACGATTGTCGATGAGTAGTAGTTTCCGATGGTCCCGGAAAGGAAACAGCCCCTTTGCAAGAGGCCGGAACATCTTTACCATGCCACCGGCGGCACGAAAGTCGTCCCAGAAGGCCTCAGGCAAGGACCATGATCCCCATGCATCGACAAGAACCATGACATGTACTCCCCGCCGGGCTGCGTCCGTAAGATGCCTCCGGAACTCTCTGCCCGTTTCGTCGTCGGCAAAGATGTACATCTCAAGGGCGATGCACGTCGATGCCCGGTCGATGGCTTCGTACATTGCGGGAAAGGCTTCGATGCCATTTTTCAGCAAACGGATGTCGGTCATTGAATAAAAACGCAATCAAACCCGAGGGGAAAAGACCGGTCAAAAGAGCTCCATTGCAATCTTCCAATCACCTGTTGCATTCGTTTCTCGCTACACGTTCTCGAACGTATAATCCACCTTGACTTTCAGGTCTTTCCTGAGTGAATGATATACTGAGCAGTATTTCTCCTGCGAGAGTGAAATGGCCCGTTCAATCTTTTTGGCTGTCAGTCCTGACCCTGTCACCGTGATGATCATTTCGATGTAAGTATAGTATTGGGGTGGTATCGGGTTCCGCTCGCCTACGATGTCCATCTTGTATGTTTTTATCTCGCATTTCATCTTTTTTAGGAACGATACCATATCGATGCCCATGCAACCTGCCACGCTCAGCAGGAGGGTCTCCGTCGGCGAACATCCCCACTGCTGCTGGGCGTCGTACTCGACCTCGTAGCCCCTGTTCGTGCGACCAATGAAGATCAAGTCCTTGTCCCAGGTGAGGGTCGCCTTGTTCACCTGCGAAATCTTGCCTTTGTAGCCTTCGAGCGTCTCGTCGAATTCTTTGATTTCCAGTTCTTCCGACATGTCCATACTCCTTACAATGGAATCAAAATTCAGAGTCCAAATAAAATCCGAAGCAGTCGCTTCCGTCGGGAGCACGTGACGACTATTCGTAATTTATCTGGAATTTGAATTTTGTTGAAACTTTTCTCTCAGATATTTCTCCGCCTCTTCCTCTTTTCCGGCCTCCACTTTCAGCACATACGTTTTTATCGCGGCGGGCTCCAGGCCCATGGAAGTGGAATCGAAGGTCGCCCGGATTCCTTTCGATCCCAGGTAGCTGATGAGATCGAGCATCGTGGAGTCGTCAAATCCCCTTCCGGTGTCGCCGCGAAGTATCTCTACGAACGTTACTGCTTCGGCAGGTCCCGACTCGTCGGGTGAACCCTGCTTCCATACGTCTCCGTATTTCCATTCCTCTTTTTCCCGTTGCTCGGCAGCACGACGTTCATCGGCATGCGGTCCGGAACGTCCGAAGACGACAGCAACGATAATCAGAATGAACAGCAGGATAAGGGCAATAACCAGCATGGAACCGCCTTCGGCCGCGAGTCCGGCTGCTCATGCTCGATTGCAGTGAGACGATTTGTTGCCCCCCTGCGGGTTCCGGAATCGCCGTACCTGTAATGAATATAATGAAGAGTCGTATCCCTGTCAAATAAAAAATCAGAGACGGGAGACCCCGTTGACAGTGAGCAGCACTTTGGGATAGAGTGACGGCATGATCGAGAAGGTTTTTCTGGCGTTCGGGCTGGGATTCAGCATCCTTGTCTACTTTCTGTCCATCAGACCCGCAAAACTCTCGCATTTTAAAAAAGCATTCTATTTTGTGCTGTCGCTGATAGGCATAACGGGAACGCTGTTTCTTATCGGCATCCTCATAGCGCATGCGCTGTCGCGCTTCCGGATTTTATGACGCCTTGTCCAGGTCCGCAAGGGCGTCGGCCGCTGCTTCCCTGACGCCGGCATTCCCGTCATTGAGCAGTCTCGTAAGAGGTTCTCTGGCCGACTGGTCTTTCACGAGTCCGAGTACATAGGCGGCATCGCCGCGAATGGCAGGATTATCATGCTTGAGGAGTTCGATGACTCCCGGCACTGCAGTCTTGAACTCACCGGCATGGTCGGGAGCCAGTTCTTCGACGAGCGCCGTGACCCCGAGCCTCACCCGGATTCCGTCATGCCCCAGCATGTCCGGAATAAACCGGTACAGGGAACCGTCCTGTCTGAACAGGGCTATGATATTCTCGAGAAAGCCCGTGCCCATGTATTCGATGAGCATATCTTTCATCTCGCGGTCCTGCATGAGGCGCATCCTTTCATTACGATCTTGGCGAGAACGGCACGAAGAGTGCGGGGTCCCGGGCGCGGGTTCTTGTTTCACCGCTCCGCGGGGACCGACTGGCTCGTGAGGGCTATCATCGGGGATTTACTTCAATAAAAGCTTAAAGAACCGGTTCATAATGAGCCCGGCAGCAGCGCCGAGGAACGCTCCGAAAGCTGCCAAAAATCCCATGACAACAACGAGGGCAAGCGTGACCGCATAATAGTTCCCACCGCACGCCGGTCCGAACATCTTCGTGACGTCCTTCGACGCGGCATCCCTCCACGTTCCCTGAAACGTGTCCGCAAAGAACAGGTCCATGGACAAGGCGGTTCCCAGGCTTACGAGAGCGCCGAAAACAGCCCCAATGATGACCGCTTTTTTAAGTCCCCCTTCGCTCATAGTTCCTCCCCGGGAAGCAAGATACAGGATAGATGAGGCATGTTGCAATGATTGCACCATGTCGGAAAGCGCACGCGGCTGCCCGCCTCATCCCTCACACATCCCGCCTGTCGTCATTTTAGAATCTCACCTGTCTTTCGCGACCACAGGAGCAGATCGAGGTGGTCCATGTCGATGCCGATCTCGTCGGCAAACCTCGCAAGCCTTTTTTCAATTTCGAGATATCGCTCCCTCGTGGTCGGACGCATCCGCGGTCCGATCACTCCCATCTCGCGAAGGCTGTTGAGGATGTGCTTATCAAGGATCGCGTAGCCCCGGAATCCGATGTTCCGGAGAAAATGGCTGGCCTCCTTGTATCCGAGGCCCTTGATTTCCTTGTTTGCGGCGAAGAAATCCCGCCGCTCCTGGGGATCATCGAGCGACTCGATGAGGTCCCTGAGCTTTAGTCCGCATGCGTCGGCGAGGCATTCCCGGGTGCGGACGATATATGCAGGCCGGATGCGCCAGAACCTCACGCGGCTCGCCCTGGCGCGACGCTGAAGATCTCTTGTGCCGCCCTTCAGAAGAAGATCTCTGAGGGCCTCTACGGTGCGCATCCCCATCTTCGCGCTGCTGCCGGCCGTCAGGATACAATAACAGAGTTCCTCGAAAATCGCTTTGTCGCCTTTTTCATAAACCGCCTTGAACTCGGCGAGCCTCCGGAGGATTTCAGGCTTTTTTGCCCGGTAGTCTTTTTTCAGTTCATCGATGAAGTCTCTTCCAGGCATTATACCCGCCTTTGAGATTTGTCAGGTTCTTGTAACCCATGCCCATGAGGCGCTTGATCGCCCAGATGCTCCGGTTCCCGTGCTGACAATAGACCACGATCTCCTTGTCCTTTTTGAGCTTCTTGACCTTCGTCCCGATATCCGTGAGCGGCACATGAACCGACCCCGGAATGTGCCCCTGGCTGTATTCCTTGTCCGTTCGGACGTCCAGGATGACCGCTCCTTTTTTCTCGTCCAGTTCGCCCGCAGAGATCTGTTTAATACCCAGACGGCTGAGATAGCCGAACAGCTTGATGACGACGTATACGATAAATATGCCGACCAGTATCTTCGATGCTGTATCCAAATTTCGATGCCTCCCTTAATTGATCTCGGATTTTAGATTGCGGATTTCGGCATGAAAAGCAGAATCTTCAAGACAGGCCGCTCCCGTTTTTTAATTCGTATTCTACAGTCTGCAGTCCGCAATTCATATTCACCCGTTTTTCACCGGCAACTCAATTATGAACCGTGCGCCTTTCGGTTCGTTGGGTTCAGCGCGGATGGACCCATTGTGTTCCGTGATGACCCGGTCCACGATCGTCAGCCCCAGGCCGCTGTCACGCTTTTTCCTGGAAAAACCGGGTTCGAACAGCCGTGGCGCATCTTCTGCCGCGATCCCGGCGCCTTCGTCCGCCACTTCCACCTGGGCGAGCCCCGACTCGTTGAGCCGCAGAGAAACCCATATTCTGCCCTTGCGCTCCATCGCTTCCACTGCGTTCTCGAACAGGTTGATGAAGACCCGCTTCATCTGTTCCGCGTCGATGACCACCTGGGGCATGTCCGGAGCCATCTCTTTCACAAAATCTATATCTTTATGCGCGCTGGAATAGAGCTGAACAGCGCTTTCCAGAACCGGCGTAAGCGGTTGAGGCGTAGGTTTGGAAATGGGCATTCGTGCGAAATTCGCGAATTCATCGACGAGCCGTTTCAGGCCGTCCGCTTCCTGCACGATCGTCCGGCTGCACTCTTCGAACACTTTGTCGAAGTCCGGGGACTTCTCAACGTATTTTTTTCGCAGCCGTTCAGCAGAGAGCTTGATAGGCGTGAGCGGATTTTTGAATTCGTGCGCAATGCTTCTCGCGACTCCCTGCCACGTCTCGGCCTTCTGGGCCCTGAGCAGCTTCGTAAGATCATCGAAGGTGATCACCGTGCCGAGATGAGCGCCCGAACTTTCCTTGAGCATGGAGATCCGCATCCGCAGCGTCAGGGTCTCGCCGCGTACGGTGATCTGTATTATGTCCTCTGCCGTTCCCGTCCCCTGGTCCAGCTTGCGGAACAAGTCGCGGATCGGCTCGAGTTCGATGAAGCCGAAGGCATCGACGTATTTCTTGCTGATGATGTCCTGCGGCTTGACGCCCAGGATCTTCGATGCTGCCGGATTGATGGTCGTTATCGTGCCCGCGTGGTCAATGGAGATGACGCCCGTGTTGATGTTCGAGAGCACCGTCTCCGTGTACTGCCGCTTTCGCTCGACCTCCTCGCGCGAACTTTTGATGTCGGCGGTCATCCTGTTGAACGACTGGACGAGCATGCCGACCTCGTCACTGGACTTATCCTCAACCCGGTAATCGAGGTCTCCGGCCGCGACCGCTTCCGTGCCTTCGGCCAGTTTCCGGATCGGAACGGTAATGCCGGCGGCCACGCGGAGCGCGACCCAGATCGCGGCAAGGACGAGCGCCAGGGTGACTGCGAGAAAGCCGAGCCGGTACGAAAGTTTGATTGACTCCTTACCCGAGAACGACGACCGATACTGCGTATACCCTTCACGGATCGCCTCGGTCTTCGCCGTCATATTCTGGGGTATATAGTAGCTCACCGAGACGGCGGCAATGACCTGTCCATGATCGCCGCTCCCGTAAACGGGAACGACGGCGCGCACAATCTCGCCTTTTCTCTCCGCCTCGCCCACTGAAGCCGATTCTTCCGCCGCAAATGCCCGCTCAACAAGATCAAGGGGAGTGGCAATAAAGGTCCGGGAGGGAAACTGATCCGTCACCACGACGATGGACCGTTCCCGGGGTGACGTGAACAACTCAACTGCACCCAGTCCGTACTCGTTCGATCTTTTGTTCAAGTAATCCTTGAGAACGGGAATCTCAGGCCCCTCAAGAAGCCGCTCTTCGGTCATCTCGCCGCTGATATGCTTGCCGAAGGTGTTGGCCTGCGCCTGGAGCCGGTTATAATACGCCTGCGTCATAGATACCGCGTCCTTAAGCGAATTCTCGATCTTAAGGTAGAACAACCTCTCGATGCTTCGTGTGAACATGCCGCTCGCGATGATGAAGAGGAGAACAGTGGGTATGAACGACAGGCTGACGAAGGCGACGACCAGCTTGGTCCTGAATTTGGCGCCCAAAACCCCGCGCTTTCTCTCTACATAAAGCTTCCACAGGCTTCTGGCCAACATGAAGATGACCGTCGCCAGAAGCAGAAAGTTGGCGAGCACCAGGATAATGATCAGGATGTTGTCTGACAGCGGTCCCTGAAAACCACCCTGCTTCACCTGGATAAGGATCGCAATCGCCGTCAGAACGAGGAAAACGATGAGGTAAGGGACTGCCTTGAGCCCCGTGACCCCTTCTTTGTCGCCGTTACTCATACCGATGGCAGAATACCAAAAAGCACGGGCAAAAGCAAGGCTCCCTTTCGATTAATTCTCTTGACAAATTAGAGGTTTCTCGGATATCTTATTAAAAAACCGAGGGGGACCGCGGTAATGAAACATATCACGAGGCTTCTGATATTCCTTCCCGTCCTGCTCGCAGCATGCGCCTCAACGCAGCCGCCTGCGCCTGGTCAACCCCAGGAACAGGCCGCCGCTTCAGTGCAGGAGGAGCAGGCTCCCGGACCGGCCACCCCCGAAGAAGTTGCGCCGTCGACAGAGGAAGAACCCGCTGCGCTGGAAGAGCCGCAGCCGCAACAGGAAACAGCCGGCACATACATCATCAAACGGGGCGATACGCTCTGGGACATATCAAACTCCCTTTTGAAAGATCCCTTTCTGTGGCCTCTCCTGTGGAAGGCAAATCCTTACATAAACAATCCCGACCTGATCTATCCGGGAAACAAGCTCGCCATCCCGAGCCTCGCTCCCATCGAACGCGCCATGAAGGCCCCGCCGCGGAAAGCGCCTGAAAAAGTCACGGCACCGCCGCCGACAGCCGCAAAGCCTGTGCCGAAGGAAGCGGCCGCCGCGAAACCCCGCCTCATCCTCCCTGAAGAGGCGCCAGTTCCGATAATCGATAAATACGCCATGCTGAGCGCGGGCTTCGTCAACATGGAAGACACCGGAGATATGATCGTCGGCGCGTGGGAACCTAAAACGATCTACTCCTACGACGATATCGTCTACATCCATATCGCATCATCACAAGAAACGAAGGTGGGAGACAAGTTCATCATCTACGATCCTCTCGGGAATGTGAGACACCCCGTCACCGGCGAGATCTACGGAAGACTGATCAAGGTGCTCGGGGTACTCCAGGTGACGGCAAAAGACTCGCCCGACGTGCTCACGGCACGGATAACGCTCTCCTTCGACGCCTGCAGGAAGGGAAGCAGGCTGACGCCCTATCAGGAACCGACCCTGATCTACAAACGGACTCAGAAGAGGGAGAAAGACATTTCGGGCTACATTCTCGAGGTAGTGGACGGCCGCACCATCAACGCCCAGGGAGACATCGTATACTTGGACAAAGGGAGCGCCGACGGCGTGGAACCGGGCGACCGGTTCACCGTGTACATAGAACCGGACAACGGCGGTTCCTATGGCGCCCCTGGGACGCAGTACCATGAACAATACAGGTTCCCGAGGAAAGCCGTCGGCGAAGTGCAGGTGTTTACCGTAAAAGAGCGCACCTCGACTGCCGTGGTGAGAAAAAGCATCGACGTGCTGGCGATCGGCGACATGGTGGAGTACAAAAAATGAACTCCGGCAGAGAACAAAACTCTTTAACGGTCAATGACGGCAGTTTCATCATGCCCCGTCCCGGAAATGGCGATGTATACGAACAAAGCTCTTCCTTCACGCAAATCGCTGTTGCCCTCCCCACGTCCGCACCGGCGGTTCGCGACTGACCGCGTATAAAAAATGTCATGAAAGTGCTCATTATAAAAAATACGGAGAGCGAAGGCCCGGGAACGATTGAAGATCATCTCCGGTCCGCCGGAATTCCATGGCATGTAACGGACTTCAACCGGGGAGAACAGGCGCCGGAAATTGACGGATTCAGCCATCTCGTGGTAATGGGCGGGCCCATGGCGGTCTATGAGATGAACATCCATCCCTTTCTCCGGCGCGAAGCAGCGCTTATCGAACGGGCGGTCAAGTCCGGAAAACACGTGCTCGGCGTCTGCCTCGGCTCACAGATGATCGCGCACGTGCTCGGAGCGAAGGTCTATCCGGGCGTGCAGAAAGAAATCGGGTGGTACGAAGTGGCGATTACCGGCGACGGAATGAAAGACCCTCTCATTGCCGGACTGGCGCTCGACGGTAAGAAATCCGCGCTGGTATTCCAGTGGCACGGCGACACCTTCGACCTTCCCCGGGGCACGGTGCGTCTTGCGTCGTCTGACCTTTATCCGAACCAGGCATTCCGGTTCTCCGACAGGGTGTACGCGCTTCAGTTCCACATCGAGGTGACGCCGGCAATCCTGGGGGAGTGGTTTAAGGACTCGCCGGACGCCAAGAGGATCGCGGCAGAGACCGAGCATGTGTTCTCCGCCTATCATGAAAGGGCAAAAAACTTCTATCGAAAATTTTTTCCGACCACCGGGGGCTGAGCGCATGAAGACACTGGTTCCCATCGTAATGCTTGTCCTCTATCCGCTCGCCCTTTTCTCCCACCCGGGCAAAACCGACTTTCGCGGAGGGCACAAGTGCTGGAACGGATGTGCCGCCTGGGGGCTCGATTACGGAGAGTACCACCTTCACGACAAGTACTTCAGGCCGATCAGACTGAACCGAAAAGGCAAACCCGCTGAAGCCTCTGAATTGACGTTGGAACAAGCGGGACCGCCGCAGACCGTCGAGACCAAAAGCGCGGAAACGGCAACGGTTTACCGGTACGTCACGGTAGTGAACGAGGAACGTGTCTTTCCATCCGACCGGGAACTTCTCCTCGCCCTTCTTGCGCTTCTCCTTCTTTTACTCCTGGCAATTATCAGCCGCAGACGGAAAGAAAAAACAACCAGGTCATAAGTCGTGCCCTGGCCCATACCCTCGAAGCTCCCGGCGCCTGACACGTTCGTGCGCTGATCGATTTCGTCAGGCCGAATCGGGCGGCTCAGAAAAAACAATTGCCATATTTTCATTCCTCCGGTAATATACACATCCGTTGCACGGTATTTCATTATTTCCCCCTTTTAAGGAACGACATGCTCCAGGTTGCGGCCTTGAATAAATTCTACGGCACGCAGGTGATCTTCGACAACGTGAGTTTCACCGTCAATCCAGGCGAACGAGTGGGACTTGTCGGAAGGAACGGGCACGGCAAAACCACACTTTTCCGGCTCATCACCGGTCTGGAACACCCGGATTCGGGGTCCCTTTCCCTTCCCCCGGGATACCGCGTCGGCCATC
>JAWOJY010000171.1:0-2559 GCA_033854515.1 Nitrospirota bacterium | reverse complement strand
TGAGTCTCGTGCTTCTGTCGAGATCACGCAGCCCTTTTTTGCCGAGAAAGGAAGCGGCGTCGAAGTCCGTTATTTCCCCGGCGCGATGCACCTGAAAAGGTGCAGAGTCGAAGAGAGTGATTTCCCGGTATCCCGTATCACCGCGGAACAGCCCGTCCCAGAAGCCGTCGCGGCCGGTCCCGATGGGAGAAAGAACGCCGACGCCTGTAATAACGACCTTTCTGTTCATACCATCCTACATCCCCAGCCCGCCGTCCACCTGAATTGTATTGCCGGTGATATACCCGGATTCGTCGCTGAGCAGGAATACGACGGTATGCGCTACTTCGTCGGGCGTGCCGAACCGCCCGAGCGGTATTGCAGAGGTGGCCTTCTGCCGGTACTTCTCGTCGAGCGCCGCCGTCATTTCCGTGGCTATGAAACCGGGAGCGACTGCGTTTACTCTGACGTTGTAGGGCGCAACTTCCCTAGCCAGCGATTTTGTAAAACCGATGACGCCGGCCTTGGCTGCGGCGTAGTTGACTTGCCCGGGCATGGGATGGATGCCGCTCACAGACGAGATATTTACGATGTTTCCGCTCTTCTGTTTGAGAAACGTGATGATGCAGGCACGGCTCATGTTGAAAACACCGGTGAGGTCGGCGTCGATGACATCGAACCATTCCTCGCGGGTCATCATCATAAGCGATTTGTCCCGCGTTATCCCTGCATTGTTCACGAGAATGTCGAGCCTGCCGAATGTCTTTTTCACTTCGTCTATGAAGGTCTTCGCGCCCTCGAAGTCCTTCACGTCAAGCCGGTAAGGCTTCGCTCTTCTGCCAATGTCCCGTACCTCCCGTGCCAGGGACTCCGCCGTGACGGAATTACTGACGTACGTGAACGCGCAGTCTGCGCCGGCGCGACAGAGTGCCAGGACGATTGAGCGGCCGATACCTCTCGTTCCTCCCGTTACAACAGCGACCTTATCGTGGAGCATGCTTTTTCGCAGGATCTTCTCCCGAATGTTGTTCGAAAGATAGCGATAAAATTTTATACTATTTCATCACAATGTTCAAGACTTTTAACGGAAAAAAAGGACCTCTAGGTGAATTCAGCCTTGCGGAATCCGCTTCTGACTGCATGCCTCATTTTTTAGAACGCCGGCCTCTCAGATCCGGCACAATCCTTACTAAAAAAGCATTCTTTTTTTAGTGTTTTTCATGGTGTCTTTGAGTCTTCGCGGCAAACCTTTTCCATAGGGCAAATTGTTCACTTGTAGCCAATTACTGAATAAGCTGCTTATTCGTAATCGAATAGAAAATGATCAGGCCTGTTTTGTCCCGGGTCACGGACACGGCGTTCTCCGGAATCCCCGCCTGGCGCAGGATTCTCTCGAAATCATTTTCCGTTCTCTGCAGGAACCCGTCCCAGTCCACGAGCCAGTGATAATCCTGGGGCCGATAACGGTTTGCATCTTTAAAGGCGGCGAAGAGCTTTCCCCCTGGATTGAGCAGCATGTATAGGGAACGCAGCAGTTTAACCAGAAAATCGTCCGGGAGATAATCGAAATAACCGGTACTATAAATAAGGTCACGAGCGCCAAACTCCGTCATGGCCCCCTCGATATCAAACAGCCTCAGGGCATTATAGCTCACAAATTCGATTTGTTTCGGGGCAAGACCGGTATACGAAATCCGGTTCGAGGCAAAATTGAGGGCTTCGGAATCCAGGTCCACGCAGGTGAACCTTGCGCCTGATTGTTTGATTTCCGGAATGAGATCGAAAATTTCACGGCACGATCCGCAGGCTATATCGAGGACCCTCGGGTTTTTCCTCTTCTTCAGCTCTTCCCGGAGAAGTTCGGCAAGTTTCACGATTCTTTCCCGCACTGCGTGCCCAAGAGGCAGGGAAAGAAGATATCTATCCAGGTAGTATCCTATGCCGTCTGACATCGTTGCGTTCTTGTAAGCGACTTCCAGGGTCTTATAATCACCCTGATAACCCTGGGGCCATGTTCTGCACCGGTTGATGCCATAGCTTTTGGACATAATGGGATTCGTTTTTTCGCAAAACTCGGCTTGCGCCGCCTTGATAACGTGCTCGTCGCCTATTTCCCGCTCAAAGCTTGCGCAGGCATCGAGCATGGCGTCGGTGGCCGTTGCGACTTCGCGCATGATGCTTTCTTCGTCGGCATTCTTATCAGCGCATTCGAGCTCGATCTCTTTCAACCGTTCCATGTAGAGTTCGATCTTTTTGCTGAAACTTTGTACGTATTTTTCTCTCTCTTCACGAACAGTCGTGATATTGCCCTTCCGTTCCTCGTTTCCATAATTTAATGCCGTTTGCATGATTTCCTCCACAAGGCTTTTTTCGTCTGACCGGTTGGGTGCTGAAGATCCTTGATTCTTACTCCCCTGGGCGCTCTTGAATCGCTCATGGATCGAGAGCCATTTTCCCCCACCCCCTTTTGTCCAAAGATTACAATATGTTTGAATGCAAGAATCTTTTCTTCCGGAGGTATGTCGCGATCCGCCGGACCGGATTAGATACCAAGGTCTGGTATATTTTTTTATAATGAGA
>JAWOJY010000170.1:0-17001 GCA_033854515.1 Nitrospirota bacterium | reverse complement strand
ACTGGTCCATCAACTTGAGCCTGTTGTGGCGGATGAATTCCTGCAAAGCGGTTCGCAGGAGATCGCCCTCGTCCGTGAACCAGCCGCTCTTGATATAGTTTTCCATTTCTACACCCAGTTTATCGGGAAGGGAAATCTTGATTGTTTTCATCTCCTCTAACCTCCGGTAACGCAATTTTTAGGAAAATCCTTGTATACCGTTATGGTATAAATTATCATATCAATGCAGCTCCCATCCCCCCACCCCATTACACCAAAAGCGTTACGCTAAAAGTGTAATATCAGAATGATATAACAATATCTTCAAATTAACAAGGAGAAAGACAAAACGAGCGTTCTTTTTCTATGTCTATCCAAAAACAAATTCACGTGCTTTTCCCTTTTCCCCGCTGTCTATTATTACCAAAGTTCATTTTGGTAATGGTTCACAAGCAGGAGGACCGGTCACCGCATACTTCACCTCCAACTAAACGAGTTTCGGCAGATTGAAACTCTAACGATTACCAGTCGTAACATTATTTGTAGAACCTCTCACTGTTTCACGTAAGGGCACGTCGCAGGAGGATGCTGACAGACGTATAGGGGCCGCTCTGCCGGAGGTGTGTCATTTTCTTGTATCCCGATGCCTAAATTTGGGTTACGATCCTCGTCGATGCTAGATTCATGCGCGGAAATGGACATAAAATGCGATATCGGAAGCTGCCTCGGCGAGCAGGCCGATCCGCCTCTGGTGTGGCGGAACCTTCCGGTCTCCCGCTTATTCCACTTATCCGCCGGCGGCGTTTACCGCTTCAACTTCGTATTCGGAAACGGACCAATTCCTCTATATCGATTAAGGGCCACCAAAAATCGCCTTCTGGACCAGTGAGGGAATTACCGGGATTATGTCCAGCTTTATCTGCGCGACCTGCCCGAATGCGTCCTGGCTGACGACCGAGTACTCCATGCCCAGAAGGAACTTGACCGGCACATTTCCGATCTTGATCGTCTTCGCAACGAAGAGTCCTACGGGTACGTTCCACCTGTTGCCTGAAGTTGCTTTGTCGTCGTAATTGATCGTCGGGTTAGTACCGATCTGCCAGCCATCGGGCAGGTTGTAGGCGAAGAAATAGAGAATGCTGAGATAGCTTGCGTCAGGCTTATTGTTACCATTCCACCCTCCGATACCCCAGGTGTACTGCGGGAAGACGCCTCCAATCCAATCGTTCGTTTTGTAGCCCACTACAAGCGCCGGTCCGACTCCCCACTGCTGTCGACCGAATTCATTTTGGGTAGCTGTCGGTAGCAGCCAGGTCGGTCCCAGGCCGAGCAGCCAATTTCCTGTCGGAGGCGAGACCAGCAAGGGCAGCTGGGTGTCGCCAAGACCTGCCAGGTTCGTAAAGTCGTCAAAGCCCTTCGGAACGGGCTGGCTGAATAGTACAGGTATAGTGGGACGGGTGATGAGTTTCCACTGATCCCGCCCTTGCCCATAAAGAGGGAACGGCAAAACCGGCTGAAAGAGCATTCTTCCGCCGACCTCCGAATTGCCCTTATTGAGGTCGCCGTTCGAGAAGGTGAGATCGAACTCCGTGAACATTGACCAGACATTGGACACAGGATTGGTGAGCTCTTTGCTGATCTCGCCCAGGCTGCGTTGCTCGGAACCCGATTCCTGACTGTACGCCGTCCCTCCGAACAGAATAAGTGTGGCCGCCAGGATCATTAACCAGACGTAACACACCTTTGTGGCGTCAGTCCGACCCAAGGTTCGGACTTCCATGTGCATGTTTCTTCTCTTCTTCATGTTATTCACCTCCCTGTGATCTTCGACTCTGCTCCATAGGTCCACTCGCATTCGGCATTGTCGTGACGCACCAGCATCATGAGGCGGGCGACGCCGCCGGCCGGTCGGCGATGGCTTTATCGTATTCGCCTCGTTCGTCATAGGCGTCGCCGCGGTTATCGTACGATCTGTTGTGGTCAATTCTTCGGCCAGTCGCATATTCAAATGCTCGATGATCTTCTCATTCCCTTTCATACGCATCCTTTGCAAATGAATTTAAGTAATGACACTTCAGATATCTTCGACCCAGTGAACGACCGCTACTTCACAGCGTTACGCGTCTTAGGATAAAGCCAGGGCTTAAAGAGTCGCGTCAGTAGCGGCATCAAAAACCAGGTCAGCCCAGTGACTATGCAAACGTTAAAAATGAGAAACTTTAGAAGCATTGGCCAGTGGCTCATCCAATTTAAGACGGTTATGACCAATACTATGGTTAGGGGATAAACTGCAAGAAGCGTCACGAGGGCCATCTTCCAGCGAGGCGGAGGAACGATTGTTCGCTGGCTGGGCAGCGTAAACCAAGTTTCCAGTCCGCTTACATGCTCATAGCGTGGTTCGCCCTCTACCATTCCAGCAACCGTTTGTTTCCACTGTTCGAACAGCGGCGAACGGTAAAAGTCATCACGGGCTTCGGCACTTTCGAAGTGTCGCATGATGCCGTATTCACGCGAACCCGAGCCAGAAGGAGGCCGCAAAATGTGAACTCCAAGTTGGCCAGGCAGATGGAGGGACTGCTGAACAAAATCATGAAGTGCCCGCTCGAATGCCTCCTCGTAGCCGGGTTTGGCTACGCTGATGACAGCTACGGTTACTGGAGCTTGGTTGCTCATACATTCCTTCCTTTCCTAAATTATTCTTTTCGAAACCTATAGGTCCCTCATGCGTCGCTGAAACTTATTGACGTTGCATTCACCTGATCATTACGCCCTAGGGCCCGGCTCGGGCCTCGGAATCTCTTCGATGGCCAGGACTGATGGAGGCCCAAATTTGGGCACCCCGTCGGAAGACAGCTTTGACCAGCCCGATCGTTGCGCTGTACATGTCATCGGTTCCTGCAAATATCTTGACGACGTTCAACGTTTTTGCAGGATCGTCGCTTGCCCCGATAACCCGCGCTACTTCTGCATCGCCAGGAAGCAGAACGGAGACTTTCGTTGAGATTAGGCTCCGGCTTCGCCATGTGACATCTCCTGTGGCTCGGGGTTCTACTGCTTTCCGAGAGCGGCTTCGCCGACTTCGGTCTCGAAGCCAGCAGATTGAGCACCAGCGATGGAGCAGGCTTCATCGTTGTCGGGAAGATCTCCGCTCATTCCGATCGAACCCACCACCTTCCCCTTCTTCAGTATCAAGACACCACCAGCGACCGGCGCAATGCGACCAGCTGAGATGGTATTAAGAGCCGCCCAGAATGTGGGAGTATCCATCGCCCGCTTCGCCATCGCCCGCCCCCCGATCCCCATCCCGATAGGACCCCAAGCTTTGGCGAAAGCGATATCTGGTCTTAGTACGCCGCTTCCGTCTTCGCGTTTCATCACAATGCCAGCGCCACCGGCATCGACTACTGCAACGGTCATCGGCTTACACTTTAGCTCACGAGCTTTCGCTAACGCCCCTTGCACGATGGCCTCCGCCTCTTGCAACGTCAATCCACACATAAACCGTCCTCCTTAATCGCGATCTTGAAAGGCGGTCGAGCTGCGATGCACAGCTCGGCCGCCGAAATTCGGCGCCGTGACCTCAGTCCCGCCGCATCGTCACGTCCAGGACTCCCACCTCTGAGATCTCTGCGTGGATTCGATCTCCGGGCCTAAGCCACCGTCCCCCGTGCTCTCTTGCCGATCCGGAAGGCGATCCCGTGAAGAGAATGTCGCCGGGTTGAAGGGTGATGAAGTGGCTAATGATGCTCAGCTGTTCATCGATCTTGTAGAGCATCTCGCCGGTCGACGCGTCCATCATCTTTTCATCGTTCACGTAGAGCTGGATGCGAAGGTTATTCGGATCTTTGACGAACTTTGCCGGCGTGATCGCGGGCCCACACGGTGCCATCGTATCCTGTGCCTTGCCGCGCACGAGGTCGACCTTCAGGTCGTTATCCACCCAGATGAGATCGCGACATGATAAATCGAGACCAATCGCATAGCCCGCAACAGCGGCCGAGGCTTCATCTCGTCGTGCATCCTTCAGCCGCCTGCCCACAAATACAGCCAATTCGCATTCCCAGTCGAATTGGCGGGTTGTCTTCGGTATGCAGACGGTTTCGCCGGGGCCCACTAGGGTGGACTTCGGTGGCCGAATGAAAAAAGGCATAACGTCCCACTTTTTGACCTCCAGACCCATCGCCTTCAGATGCCCCGCGTAATTCCCTCCGACGGCAACCAGGTTGTCCGGGTAGAGGACTGGAGCCAGCAGGTGCGCCGCCTCCTTCGGGATCCCTGCGGTCTTTGTGGTGCCATTTGCGGCGACGGAATCGGCCAGTTCCTGCAGTAACGGCAATGACGTGTCCCACGTTTCGAGCAGTGTCTTACAGGAAACGGGTTGAAGGAGGGGCTGGATGTTTTCCAGCAGATAATATGATCCGTTAATGCCGATGGCGACCTTGCCCCCACCTGGCGCTTCCAATGTCGCTACGGTAAATGGTGTCATCAGAGTGATCTCCTATTTCGAACGTTTTCGATTTCCGGGCTGTTTAGATCGTTGGACCTCGCCGGCAGCGGGTTGGGGAGCGACGAAACCCCAGTTCTTCTTCTCGGGCCGCGTAAACTTGATGTCATGAGAGCCTTTGTTCCAGTGCGTCTGCCCCACCTCTCCTTTCTGCAACTAACAAGCGACGCTCGCCGGTGCCGAGCGCTCCTTGATTCATTCGGCACTCCCAATCAACAATCGGTTACCCGCTATCGGTCTCAAACCAGCTCAGTTGATTAGATTATTGGTTACTTTCCGTGCCTTTGCTCTTGATATTGTGTCGTGCAATGTAATTCGCCAGGCCGCGGATCTGCAGATAGGGAACAATGGCCAGGACAATAGCCACGGTCAATGCCTCTCCCGGATAAAACATTCGAAAAACAATGAACTGGTAGACCCCGTCAAAAACAATTGCGAGGACAAAAACGAGACCCACCGACTACCATCCGTCCTTTAGCAGTTGCCGTCTTTCAGTTGGATGGGTGAGGAGGCTCCAGAAGTAAAGCGGCCGGCCTTGGCATCTTTCAACCCGGCACGGATAAAATGCGTGAACCCTTCCGCGGTCTTCAACCTCCTCAGTTCTCGGGTACCAGATCGTGAACCCTCCTTAATCGCAATCTTGAAAGGCGGCCAAGCTGCGATGCACAGCTCGACCGCCGAAATTCAACGGAATTGACTAGAGACCAGGCGCCGGATACTTGTCCTTCGGCCACGAGGTCGCATGCACCATCGTGCCGATGATCATGCACGGCTTGTCCGAGCGATTGCTCCACGCGTGGTTCACCCCAAGCACTACGGCTGTGTCCCCGGGCTGCAGTAGGGTCTCATCCGTGTCGCTCACGAGGTAGATCTCGCCGTACGCGACCGTGAACATATCGCACGTATCGGTACGATGCATGCTGGGATGACGCTTGAGATCCTTTTCAGTGGGAGGATACTTCTGCTTCACCTTCTTGTTGAGTTCCTGAAGGATCTCAATATGTTTCTTGGCATCCTTGATATCCGGCGGTATCTCCAAGGCGCGGAAGATCAGGCCGTCTTCTGAGGGTTCGCGGATTGTGACATCGGCAGCCCGGTCTCCACCCGTCTGGTTTTTGACAGGTAGTTCGGTTGCCGCCCAGAGTGTGGAGCGCCAAAAGATGCCAGGAACCTCCTGGTGATTTGGGGAGTCGCGGTGGATGACGGCTGATTTCTTGTCTGGACCAACGCCAATGACGATACGCTTTACTTGCGGCATACTAATTCCTCCTTTCTGGGTTCGAATGATCGCGGATTGCTGAAACACGAGGTCGAACATGTCCTCGGCTTCCCGGCGGCGCGCCCTGTTGAATGCGGGATCGTCCAGCTTCGGATTGCCCGCCAGCGCAACGTCTTCACGTATCGAGGATGCTGTCGCGCGTCACGGCCGCGCGGGACCGGTCTTCGCGCAGATTGGCGGGCGACATGTCACTCGTCTACTCTTATGTGCGAGCGATCATCAGCGATACGCTGCCGTCCAGAATGTAATCGATCTCAGGCAGCTTGGTTCAATTCTCTCTCCTAGGGAGCGGCGAAGCCCCAGTTCTTCTTTTCGGGCCGCGTAAACTTGGTGCCTTTAACGCCCTTGTCCAATGCGTCTGCAATCGCCTGGCAGGCACTGCGAAAGACAACGGCGTCGAGACCGATTGAGAACACTCGAACTCCGGCTTCGATGGCCTCTCGACAGCTGTCTGGATCGGCAGCCAGAACGGGCCCCCCGATAACAGCGACTTTGTGCTTGGCACCTGCCGCGAGCACCTGTTGATACGCTTTTTTGACCTTGGTGCCGCCCAGCAAGTCCATGCCCTCACCGACAGAAAAGCCGTAGTCTCCCTCCGCGAAAACTGCCATGTGAACGTCTGGGTGGGCGAAGATGTTCTCGAGATCTGCGAGCGCGCTCGGATTCTCGATCATGGGCACCAGCATGATCTCGTTGTTGTTCCAAGCGGTGTAATCTACGAACGTTTCGGGGTTGTAGTGAGCAGCGCGTACCGAGGGACAAATTCCCCGATTACCTTTCGGATAGTAGAAGGCAGCATCTGCGGCCTTCTTGACGTCTTCCGCCGAATCGATTTCCGGCAAGTAGACGCCCATCGCGCCGGCTTCCAGCGCTCGATGAATGGACGCCTCATCGGCCGCCTGGGGCACTCGCACGAACGACGTGAGCCCAACTGAGTCTGCTGCACGGATCAATTTCTCCATCGCCCGCGGGTCGCTGCCTGAATGCTCGCTATCGAGCATCACATAGTCAAACCCGGTGAGGCCCATGATCTCGATCAGTGCCGGGTCTCCCGTGAAACATTGCATACCCAGCGGAATCTGACCGTTATCGATCATTTCCTTGATGCGGTTCTTCTTGTACATCGTTTCACCTCTCCTTTCTGCAACTAACAAGCGATGCTCGCCGACGCCGAGTGTGCTCACTTCAGCTGCGAAGCGAACCAGGTACAACGAACACGAAGATCACGTGATGACGACCTGTGATTCCTGATAAACCTGCGCCTCTGCCGAACTTCTTCACATTGCCCTTCCCTTGCATCACCCCCTTTCCTTCTGAGAGAACCCATTCCCGCACCTAAGGTATTACATACCGCCCGAGCTTGATCCGCCTGAACTGGAACCACCAGAAATCGAGCCGTTGACAGCACGACCAAAACCTCATTACTTTTTAGCACTGACACTGGCTACCCTCGGGCTTCTTCTCTCACTATCCACTCACGGATGTATACCGGGCAATTCTTGAGCTGAATGCCTCTCGCTTCGCACCGTGCCAGAAATCTCACCACGTCTCCGTCCACGAGCTTGACCTCACTCAGATCCAGAACGATGCGGTGGCCTTCTTCTTCGACTGCCAAGAGTCTTTGCAACTCTGCCACCTCTTCCGCAGTGATGCGGCCACTCAGCGAAAAAGCCACGATATCGTCTTTCGCCGAAATTTGGATTTTCAGCGTCATCGATTCTCTTTTGAATTCACGTTATATTTATACTCTGTCATTGTGCAATGTGAATGCCAAGCTGTAAACCATTGAAAATACCTGTAAGCACAAATTACAAAATCGCGAGTCTTCGAGAATTTACGATAGTTTTTCGAGAATTTACGATAGTTCGTTCATGAGCAATGATCCGGATTTTCAGGCGAGCTGTTGCAGCTTTTATGCGGATTTGAAGCGGTGTTTGTTGATATTGAGGGATCTGATCTTCGATTCCAGAGTCGACGGAGGTAGGCCCAGTTTCACAGCTGCGCCCAACAGTCCAGACACTCGTCCTCTGCTTTCAAGCAAGGCAGCTTCAATCATTTCTTTTTCTTGTGTCACAAGCCGCTGCCGCTCTGAGAGCAGCTTACTTGTCGGCTGCGTCTGAGAAACCTCTCGGAGTAGCCAACTCTCATCGATGGAGAGGATCTGCGTTTCACAAAGGATGACCGACCGTTCAATCACATTTTGTAGCTCGCGAACGTTACCAGGCCATGGGTACGACTGAAGCAGATCCAGGTTATTCTTGTTGACACCCCGTATTTTCTTGCCCGATATACTGGCATAGCGATCAATGAAGTACTCGACCAGCAAGGGGATATCCTCTTTTCGTTCGCGTAGAGGAGGTATTTCAATGGGAAATACGTTCAGCCGATAGAATAGATCGCTCCGAAAGCTGCCGGCACTGATGGCGGCCTTCACGTCACGATTAGTGGCGGCAATCACCCGCACGTTAGCCCGAATCGGTTGATTCCCACCCACACGATCAAATTCGCGCTCCTGCAGTACTCGCAAGAGGGCAAGCTGGGTTTCAATCGGGAGCTCCCCGATTTCATCCAAGAAGATCGTACCTCCTTCTGCCAGCTCGAAGCGGCCGAGGCGTCGCTGGTGGGCTCCTGTAAAGGCTCCCTTCTCATGACCAAACAACTCCGAGGCGATCAACGATGCGGGAATTGCGGCACAATTCACACTCACAAACGCTCGAGACGAGCGCTGCGACCGTTTGTGGATAGCTCGAGCGATGAGTTCCTTGCCCGTGCCAGTTTCACCCGTGATGAAGACGGTGGAATCGAGCGGTGCGACCTTGGTGACACGAGCGAGCAAAGCTTTCAGCGCCAGCGAGGCGCCCACGATCTCCTCGAACATTGATGCTTTGTCGATTTCTTCGCGCAGGGAGACGTTCTCTCTGTAGAGTTGCTCCTTCAGATGCTTGATTTCGTCAAGAGCTTTGATCAATGCTTCATTTATTCTCTGCAATTCTTTGGTTCGTTCCTGAACGCGCGTCTCCAGCTCATCACGAGATCTGCGGAGTTCCTCTTCCATCCTTTTGCGCCCGGTAACGTCAACTGTCTCTTCCATCTTTGTCTCAGCCCAACTGCCGCTTACCTACTTATTCCGACTGGTATCTTTCATCGGTCATAACATCTTGATGACCGACAAAATGTTTTTCATATCCCTCGACTTGTCAAAAAGGTAGTCAGCGCCCACATCGATAGATCTCTGCTTGTACTCTTTGAGGGGATTGGTAATGTCGACGGCCACCCCGACAAACTCGACGCCGCCGAACTTATCGTATAAAGTGTTAACCAAAACGTGAATGTATTTGTACCACGTGGTACCTGCTAAGCCAGTAATCGGGATTCTTTCTGCAGAAGCGCCTATTGCTCTCGCTCTTGCGAACCTTCCGGCACGCCGCAGAACACGTCTTCTGGCGCGGGCCGGCCCTTCTATCAGGCACGAACATTCTGCCGCAGCATCGACATCTCTTCTCTCCAGCCATGAGGTGCTTGAACTGACCCCCTCCGTTTAGACAATTTATGTTAGACTATCAGGCAGGATCCCGGCCCGGGGTCGAGCAGAAAGGATCTTGCCATGAGGAAACAGAGAAGTTTCAGCATCGAATTTAAACGTTAAGTAGTTGAATAATATCTGAGCGGCGCTACTACCGCAACCAAGCTATGATGTCTTTTACCACGCCGGAAGTCACAGATAGGTCACAGATTTTTGCCATATCAATCATGAACCTTCCAGCGCTCAAGGCAAAGCATGAAGATGAAAGAACCAGTGATTGAATGCTTGAAAAAAAGCGAAAACGAGGAGTTTAGAGGTGAAATCAGTGGATGGAGTGATGAGAAACGAGATCTGGTCAGAATCCGTAGCCGAGAATGAGTCCTGCGTAGTGTACGAAATTATCATAGCTGCCGCTCAGGATGGCGTTACTTACTGTCCTTCGTTCAAAGATTCCCGCTATATAGAAAAAGTCAACGACCATCTTGCCCATTTTATATCCAAAACCGATGCTCACATTATGCTGGGTCGAGTCGGGATTGCCCGGATCAAGAGCGTGGTCTGGGACAGGAGTGGGGACGTATGTGTATCCGTCACGTAGGTCGAATCGTTTGCTCAACCGGTATTCGGCGCCGAACTTTATCGTCCATCCTTCCAATCGAGGGGAGTTGAAGTGTCGGTAAAGCCGGGGGCAGGAACTTCGTTCTGTACGTCTATATCCATCTTCTTAAAGCTCGACCAGCGAACCTCTTTCAGGTCAAAGGCCAATGTCAGCCCTTCCAGAGGCCGGTAGGCCACCCCGAAACTTAGTATATCGGGAAAGGTTGAATTCGTGTGGATCGGAGTATCGAAATCGGCCCCGCAGAACAGGGGCTGCGCTGCTGGGGCGATATTCCTGAGGTGTGCCGTGCCGCTGAATTTGACTTTTATTCTGCTGCGATAATCAAGGCCGAAGCTGAGCTTTTCGCTAGGCTTAAAGAGAACACCCGCATTATACCCCCATCCGTCGCCCGTGGTCTTGAGACCAAGCTCACCGTCTCCCGCGCCCAGGGCCGATTGATTGATCATTCTCTTTGCCTCATTCCGCGCAAGCATATACTCAATGCCCGCTCCTATGGACAGCGTCGGGTTCACTTGATAAGCGACGGTTGGATTGATCCAGAGGGTTGCTATCATGCTTTCCGTTGAGATGAACCTTGTCAGCCCGTCGTTGCTCCATTTTCTTCCGCCAATCCCAAAGGGGGAGAATATCCCGACGCCGAAGGAGACATACTTCAACCCGAAATCGGACGTAGCATAATAGAGGTGGGCGGGAAGAATATCTGGAAATCGGTTTTTTCTTTCTCACCGGAAGGGCATGTATAGGTGGTCGAAGGTATTACGGCTGTCGCGCCCCCGTATAGGTTCGTTCCTTTCGACTGGGTAAGGCCTGCGGGATCAGAGGCCAGGGCCAGAGGGATCATCCGCTACAGCCACGAATGCGGTCCCCATGGCCGCGGCCTTAGCGCCGTGCACGGGACCTCCTGAGTATGAAACGGCGGGCAGCAACAGGGATGCGCTATGAACGATAAAAAGCAAACAGCATGCTTGATTACATGGTTCCTCCTTATAGCACGATGACGAACAACAGAATTTCTTAAAAATAGGAGGGTCAGCCCTTTATATTCCTGCAAACAGATTCAGTCAACGGAGACGGCTCAACGCCCAGCACTGATGAAAGGGTCTTTCTGCATCGCTCATAGACGCTCAGCGCTTCGGCCTTCCGGCCGAGCTTGTGATAACATCGCATGAGCCCCTGATAAAACTCCTCTGCGATGCTGTTGACATCCAGTCCCTTGAGATACCACCGGGCAGCCTCTTCCCATCTCCCTTTCTCTTCCCAGGAGCGTCCCAGCCTGGCGACGGCCCGTGTGAATTTGGACCTCAACCGCTCATGCGTCGATACCGCCCAGGGCTGTGTCGTATCTCCGCCAAGAAAGTCACCTCGGTAAAGAGAAATGGCTTTTTCGAGGAGCCGTATCGCCTCTTTTGGTTTTTTATCCTGCAGAGATTCCGCATCATTCAGCGCTCGCTCAAATGCCCACGCGTCTACCCAGCAGTACCGGGCGTCCAGGGTGACCTTTCCCTCCTGGAGATGGATGGCCTTTTCACTGCCGATCAATTGACGCAGGCGCTGCAAGGTCGTCGAAAAGGCGCTGTGCGCTGCGTCACCGGCCGCATCGGGCCAGAGGGCGTCGGTGAGCTGCACCTCTCTCACCTCCCTGCCTCCCAAGGCGATCAATGCCTTGAGCAGATCGAGGGGCTTTTTCTGGATCTTACCCTGAAATGTAACCGGTCTCCCATCCTTCATCATTCCGAAACGGCCGAGAGTATGTATTTTCAAGGCCCAGGGCCAGTTCTCTATCTCGAAGGGGGGCCGCTCCGGGATGAGATTGCGCTTCCGGATGAGGTTCTGCACATATTCCACCTCGATCCCCAACTCAAGGGCCTTCATGCAGAGGCGGGTCATGACCGATGGGCGCCACCAATGATAATTAACATACCCTATTTCCCGGCCGAGGACCATTGCCTTCTGGAGAAACGTTGTGGTTGAGACCTCATTTCCCTGGTCAAATGCTGATTGCGCCTCACCCAGGAAATACAGATGCTCTAATATCACGCTTTTCATGCCGTATGCGATATGGTGTGCGTGGGCCAACTGTTTCTCGGCTTTTGCATATTCCCTGAGTTCGAGGTAAATTTGCGCCAAACCTAATCGGCCCAAAGCCTCGGGAAATGGGGTACCGACTTCCACCGCGAGTTGAACTGATTTCTCCACAGACTCTAAAGCCGCTGACAGATTCCCATTAAGTAACGCCTCGAAGCCCTTTAGAAAATAGTAGTGAGACACATCGAGGCGGCCAGAATGCTCGATATATAACGCCATTTTGCCGAGATAATCTGCCGCTGTCGTAAGATTACCTGAGGTTAACGAAGCATAAACGCCCGCGCTAAGCAGTCTTGAATCCATAATATGAACACCCGTAACATTGGCGAGCCTGAGGCCGGAACTTACACTACGGAAAGTTTTATCAAAGGATGCGAAATTCCAATTATAGATCGCCTCGTTCACGTGCAAGCATAATGTATGAAAGGGTGTAACATGCTGTCTATCCAAAAAGGGCCGCATCTGATCCTGCACGATAATGAATTTTGAAAAATCACCGATCACCAAATTATAATGATTCAACAATGCGCCTATCATTATCTTATGGTTTATGTCGAGATCCTTTTGTGCAAGTTTTTCCATACGCTTGACCCACGCCTTCATATTAGGATGCTGCGGCCGGCGGTAGAATAGAGCAAGGAACATGGCAAAAGTCACTCGAATTTCTGCTTCCTCTGAAGGGAATTTCGGATAACGAATGAGAAGATCTTCCAGTAATGTAATCCAGCGATCGAGGGGCTTAAAATCGTTCATCTCAAAGAAACAAACTTCCACAAAACACGCCCATGACAAAAACAGGCCCGTAGGATTTTTCTGTTGTTTATAAAGATCGAAGGCACGCTCAAAGTCATTTCTGCTCCCGCGAAGATCAAAAGGCATGAGGCACGTCCCACGCAGATACAGAAGATCCGGCGATTCTTCAATCATTGCCTGCGGCAATCTGTCAAGCCAATCTTTTAGTGTCCGGTATCTTCCCTGTGCAAGAAGCGAAGGAGCATGCTGGCTTATCAATGAGGCCACTTCGTTCCATTCTCCCGACCCACTGAAAAGCTCTATGGCATCCTCGATCTGGCCCGACTCCTTTAAAACGGCGGCTGCCCTCCTCTGCACCTGAGAGATATATTCCTGCTCAAACATTCTCTTCGAACGGGACAGGAGGAATTCCCTGAATAGGGCATGATACTGATAGTTGATTTCCGGTTCCGTACGCCGCTCGATAAAGGAGTTTCTTCGGTTCATCTCGGCAAGGATCTGTGCGGCCCGGCTGTCGCCGCTGATGGCCTCGGCCATGCCCGCGGTCATCTGCGGAAGGTATGCCGTCTTGAGCAGGAAATCACGCGTCTCCTCGCTGATCCTGTCGAATATCTCCCCGGCGAAATAATCGAACAGCTTGCCGGACACCATCATATCCGACTCGATCTGCCCGACTCCCCTCCTTTGGGAGACCTCCATAAGCACAACGCCCGCGGCCCATCCGGAGGTTTTCTTGTAGATCTGCTGCAGCGACTCTCGCGAAACCCGCTTTCCGGTCCGCAGCCTCATCATGCCCCGCGTCTCTTCCGCGGTCAGTTGGAGCTTTTCCCAGCCGATCACCTCCATGACCTTGTTCGCCTCCATGCGGGCGAAGACCGGGGGCGGTTCCATGCGGCTCATGATGATCGCCATGACGCCGGGAGGAAGCACTGACAGGCCATTGACGATTATCTCGTGAAGACCTGAATCTTCGGGAATGTCCTGATAGTTGTCCAGGGCCAGAACGAAGGGAGGCTTGATCCGGCCGAAGAGGTCTTCGAAGTACTGCCTGGTAAAAGCCGTGATGCCTGCTCGATACTCGGGAGTGAGGAGCGGGAGGGGGCGCCTTACTCGTGGAGCAGCCCTATCTCCCGCCAGCCCCAGGTAATAGAAGAACGTTGCGATGTCCCCGTCGCCCTGATCGATCTGATACCAGATGCAGGACAGTTTCCTGGTGTCAAGATAACTGGCAACGAGCGTCGTCTTGCCGGAGCCGGGCGGGCCGGTGACCCAGGTGACCGGAGTGCGGTTTTGGTTCAGGATGCGGAACAGCCGCGGACGCGGTAAAACCCCCGATAACCTCGGACGGATTATCTTGGCTATTGCTGAACGCTTTGTCATAGTGTTCTGTCTCTGAGATGTTGATCTTCTCTTCCTGCGCAATCCCCGCTTGCCTTGCTTCGATATGGGTGATGAGCCCGTAAATACCGGTAAAAAAACGGCGCACAATCATGTGTCAGCTAAAAGGACCGGCCCCCAATCTTTGGTTGAATCTTTCTCCGGACCGTGAAACGGGAACCGGGGCATGGACCGAGGAACTGTTCATCAGGATAATAAGGACGGGAAAGTTCATGGGCGCACGCCCTCTTCTCCCCCCATGCCGTGGCCGAGCTACGCGAAACTGACCGACCAGGATCTCAAGGCAATATGCGCGAATCTCAAGAGCATTAAACCCGTAAGGAACCAGGTGCCTCCGGCTGTTATTCCCAGTCAGCAGCAGTAATTACCAAAAGTCCGGACGGGAAATCCCGCTCGGACTCGCCCGAGCAATCGATGTTATGTAGCCAGTTTTTCCGACCAGTTGACGCTCCCTGCCCACTCGTCGAGAGAAATGAGATCGATGCCGTACTTTGATTTGAGCGCCGCTCTGTCGACGCTGTAGCCTTCGCGCTCGAACCATTCGAGCATGACTGCGTTGTCCTCGCTCCATTTCCGGATTTCCGATTTCGGCACCTCCACGAATTCGAGCTTTCGTCCCATTGCCTTTCCGAGGATAGAAGCAATCTCGGGCATCGTTCGCTCGTCTCCTGCGATATCGATCTCGGCTTTGTTCATCTCCTCATGGCGTTCGAACAGCATCAGGCCGAACTTGCCGATGTCGTCCACGGCAACCATCTGGAGCTTTGTCCGCGGATTGAGCCCCATCTGCAGTTTGCCCTGGGAGAGGCCCGGCAGAAACCAGGGGGTAAGAAAATTGTCCATGAAGAAAACGGGCCGGAGAATTGCGTAGCTCGGGAACCCGAGAGAACGGACTGTCTCTTCGATCCGCCACTTGTTATCGAAGTGAGGAATGCCGGTTTTGCGGTCAGCGGAACCGACCGTCGAATAGACGAAATGATAAACATTTTTCTTTCGTGCGATTTCCGCAAACCGCTTTCCCTGTTCTTCCTCGCGCTCGACACCAGCCTCCAAGGTATTCTGCACGGAGAAAATGCCCCACGCTCCTTCAACAGCCCGCTCCAGAGAAGCAGGAGAGTCGAAATCTCCCTGGACGAGCTCCGCTCCGAGTGCTTTCAGCATTCCGGCGTTCTCGCTTCCCGGGTTTCGGGTCATGATCTTGACCGAATATCCGTTCTTTAAAAGATAACGTGCAACCGCGCCACCCTGTTTCCCGGTCGCTCCCGTTACTAGAATACTATTTTTTTTCTTATCCATGATTATCTCCTTTGGGCAGGTAATCGCAGTTGTTCGTCCTGCCCGGGCTTTACACCTTCCTGATTAAAGTAAAACAGACATCCGGGCGTGTGTCAAGAAGGGTACGGCCTTGATTGTCTTGATCACGTCTTCTGAGCAAAATGCCTGCCACCAGTTCAGCTCGATATTTTAAAAAATATGGTTCGCTCACCAACAAGATATTGGACATATTGCGAACCCGATGCCAGAATAACTCGTAGAAGGATTCGAGACCGTAGTAAGCGGAGAGGGAAGCAGGCATCCTCGACGCTTCTGGCCATCCCGTTTGTGCCGGTGTTCTATGTCTTGATGGAGAACTTGAGCGAGCGACTGAGAAAACGCAAAGGCTCGCCGACGCCAAAGGCATAAATCGTCGGAGGAAAATATAGAATCGAGTATGAACTCCAGTGAGTTGCGAGTTCAGGGAACGGTCATAAACCGTTTGTGCTGCCAGTCAACAATTCTGGATGAAATATGGAATAGAGCACAAGTTCGGGTGGGCGTAGACTTCAGGAAGGAAGATCGCCTGAAAGTTACAAATAGGAATTTTTATTCTCAGTCATCTCTATGACAGGATAAACATAGAACTCTTCGCAACGGCTTCATCGCCAAAGCCATGCCTTCCGTGGCAAGGCAACTATCATAGACGCTCCGTGGGCGCCACCCGGATTGCTGGACAGCAAGAACTAAGCGAATTCCTCATAAGCGCTTTCTAAATTGACTTCCCAACCCGCGTTTGATAATATTATTTTCAGTACACAAGCACGGCAACGTCGAACGCGTCGAGGAACGGGAAAGAGGTTAGGAATCACAAATCATGCCTGCTGTTCAGACCGGATACGAACACATAGCATTGGATGAGCGAAAGACCCCATCATTCGGGAACGACGATGAAAGTCATAGAGCTCGTCCAAGAAAAGATCGCTTACGGATGGAGCGCCGAAGAAATCCAGCTCCAGCACCCCTCACTGACCCTCGGCCAGATATACTCCGCCCTGGCATACTACGCCGACCACCACGACGCGCTTGACAAAGAGATTGAGCGGCGTCTGGAGCGCGCGGACGAGGCGCGCCGAAAGTCCGGTCCTTCTCCCCTCCTGCAGAGGTTGAAAGCAAAGGGCCTCCTGTAATGCCCATTGCTTTCTACATGGACGAACACATCCCGAAGGCGATCACACTCGGGCTCAGGATGCGGGGCATCGATGTCCTGATAGCCCAAGAAGACGGCAAAGAAGGAAATTCCGATTCTGAGCTTCTTGACCGGGCGAAGACGCTCAAACGCGTGCTATTCACCTTCGACGACGATCTTCTTGCCGAAGCTGCGGAACGCCAGCGTGCCGGCAGGCCTTTCAGCGGCGTCGTTTACGCTCACCCGCTTCAAATCTCCATCGGTGTCTCACAATAATATCTTTAATCTCCGTAAAAGGATTTCAAAGCTGTTTATTAACTGGCATTTTTATGATATAGTTGTACCTAGTCCGCGTAATCTGACTGGATCCGTCAGATTCGATTCACATAAGGAGGATAGGACATGGGTGACGAAACCA
>JAWOJY010000169.1:0-3203 GCA_033854515.1 Nitrospirota bacterium | reverse complement strand
TTATTCTTTTTTTGCGCGAATGGTATATGCACCCGAACGGCCAGATCCCGGCGTACGAATGGAACCTCAGCGACGTCAACCCGCCGGTGCACGCATGGGCCGCCCTCAAGGTATACGAGATCGACAGAGAACGCGCCGGCCGCGGGGACATCGATTTTCTGAAACGGATCTTTCACAAGCTGCTCCTGAATTTTACCTGGTGGGTGAACCGGAAGGACGTCCACGGGAACAACATCTTCCAGGGCGGATTTCTCGGCCTTGACAACATCGGCGTCTTCGACCGGAGCAGGCCGCTTCCCGTGGAGGGACATCTCGACCTTGCCGACGGCACGAGCTGGATGGCCAGGTATTCGCTGAACCTCATGGAAATGGCGGTTGAGATCGCCCTCGTCGATCCCGCGTTTGAAGACGTGGCCTCCAAGTTCTTCGAACACTTCGTGCACATCGCCGAGTCGTTGAACGCCGTCGACAGCCGTCACGAAGTAAGGCTCTGGAGCGAGGAAGACGGATTCTTTTATGATGTCCTGCATTGTCCGGACTGCAGGATCGTGCAGCTTAAAGTGCGGTCCCTTGTCGGGCTTACGGCGCTGTTTGCGGTGTCGGTCATGAACAAAGAGGTCCTGGACCGGCTGCCGGGCTTCAAAAAGAGGATGGCGTGGTTCGTGAACAACCGCAAGGACCTCAACAAGTATCTGGCGATCGAGGAAATGCCCGAAGGAGAGAGCATCCTCTTTTCCCAGATACACCGGGACAAACTGGAAAGGATACTGAGACGTATCCTCGATGAGAGCGAATTCTTGTCTCCCAGCGGGATCAGGTCGATTTCACGCTTCCACAAAGAGCACCCCTTTGTGCTGGACATAGACGGTGAAATCGCGCGCATCGGCTACGAGCCGGCCGAGGCGGCGACCGACCTGTTCGGCGGCAACTCAAACTGGAGGGGGAGCGTCTGGGTCCCCATGAACTATCTCCTCATCGAATCGCTCAGAAAATATCACCGCTATTACGGCGAAACGCTGAAGGTGGAGTTTCCGACGGGCTCACGCAATTTCATTACACTGAGGGACGTGGCAATCGCACTCGCGCAGAGGACGACGGGCATGTTCATTCAGGATGAGAGCGGCAAAAGACCGGTCCACGGCGACGAGGAGCGATACCGGACGGACCTGCACTGGAAGGACCTTGTTCTTTTTTACGAATACTTCCACGGAGACACCGGAAAAGGACTCGGGGCCAGCCATCAGACGGGCTGGACAGGCCTTGTGGCCGAGATGATCAAGTGGTGCTGGTGCGAGTGAAAAAATTGGCGCTTCACGCCGCCCGCTTCTCGGCCGCGCGGGCGTGCCGAATAAGCCGCGGCATGGATACTATCTTTCGGCGGATTCGGAGAATGTCCGGTGGCGTTCGTTGTTGCAGCAAGGCACGGTTGAGCGCGGCTGTCGCTCCGGGGCGGCCTTCTTAGCCGATGTACTGTCTTAATACGTCAGGTCGCATGTACGAAAATCCCCTACTATACGAGATCAATGCCCTCGTCTGGCTCGGCGAACTCTCACGGACGTACGGGAAAAAAGTCACGCTCGGGAACGTGCCCTCGGAACGATGGGACCGTCTGAAAGACCTCGATTTTGATTATGTATGGCTCATGGGGGTCTGGAAGCGGAGCGCGGAGGGGCTGCGGTTGTTCAAAATGAGCCCGGAGTGGCCGAAGTTGCGCGCGCACCTTGACTCGATACTTCCGGGCTGGACGGACGACGACGTGGCCGGTTCTCCCTATTCGATCGCATCGTATACGCCGGAGCCCATGGTCGGAAGCTGGGATGATGTCGACAATGCCCGGGAAGAGCTTCGTAAGCGGGGCATAAAGCTCATTCTCGATTTCGTCCCGAACCATACGGCGCCCGACCATCCGTGGATTTTCGAGCATCCCGATTACTATGTTCAGGGAACGGAACCCGACTTTATGAGAAACCCAGCAGCCTTCATCCAGGTGCGCAGGGGAAAGGAGACGCTCTACATCGCGCGCGGCAAGGACCCCTATTTTCCTCCCTGGCCGGACACTGCCCAATTAAACTACTTCAATCCCGAAGTGCATTTCGCGATGACCAACGAGCTGAAGAAGGTGGCAGAACACTGCGACGGCGTCAGGTGCGACATGGCGATGCTCGTCCTGAACGATATCTTCGCGAAGAACTGGGAATGGGCGAGAAAGAGCGTCGCGCGGGAACTGCCGAAGGCCGAGATCTGGGAGGACATACGGCGCTCGCTGCCCGGTTTTATCCTCATCGCCGAGGCCTACTGGGATACGGAACGGAGGCTCCAGCAGTTGGGGTTCGATTACGTGTATGATAAGAAGCTTTACGACCTGCTGCGCGCCGCGTCCGCTCCCGACGTGACCCGGCACCTCGCAGCAGAGGTCTCCTATCAGAAAAAGCTCGTCCGGTTCATTGAGAATCACGACGAGCCCCGCAGCGCCGGCGTGTTCGATAAAGCGAGGCTTCAGGCCGCGGCAACGCTTTTCTCAACGGTCCCCGGAATGAGACTCTATTACCACGGTCAGATCGAGGGAAGAACGGAACACATACCCATGCCGCTGCGTCGCGTGAAGGACGAAACTCCCGTCGAGTCGGCAATGGCTTTTTACAAAAAACTTCTCTCCATAGTCCGTTCCGACGCGTTTCACAGCGGCGCATGGGAATTGAAAGAGACCGAACCGGCGGGGGACGACAGCTTCCGGGACCTCGTCGCCTATCTGTGGAGAACGGACGACCATATGAAACTTGTCGTCGTGAACCTCGGGCCGGGGCGGTCCCAGGGCAGAATATCCCTTCGACGCGAGTTGGCGGACGACTATGAATACGTGCTCCGCGACGAGTTGAACGGACGAGACTACGTGCGAAGCGGCAAAGCGATGGCCGGTGCCGGGCTTCACGTGGTCCTGGCGGGATTTCAGTCACATATCTTCGATATCGCGCGGAGATAGTTTCATGCGGCATCCTTCCACTTTTTTCTTTCCATAGTCTTACCTTTCCCATAGTTGACAAACAGCGTGTAAAGATGTTAACTAAAATTATAATAAGTTCCTGGCAAGAGGAAGCGTGCGAGAACTTTTGCCATTGAAGCTCCCGCAAAAAATGTAAACTAACGTGCACAGGGAGGTGACCGGCTATGCGGGGGAGATCAGCCGTTTTGATTTTACTCTTCCT
>JAWOJY010000168.1:0-3392 GCA_033854515.1 Nitrospirota bacterium | reverse complement strand
TGCTTACGCCCAGTATGTTTGCTCCCGCAAGGTTTGCTTCGAGGATGAGGCCGCTTCCGTCAAAGATAAAATAGCCGACAGGCGCAAAATCGTACAGGTCCGCATACCTCCTGTGCAACGCGTCGAGCGCCACCTGAGCCTGCCGGAGATCCTCGTTCTGCATTTCGAGCTCGATCTGATGGGTGCCGAGTTCGTGGATGAGCTGTTCCATGTCATTTTTGGAGAGATCGCGCAGACGGTCGGTCTGCTGTTCGAGCTTTTTTTCCGCCTTCCGGCGGAGGGAGAAGTTCGGCTCTTTTCGTGCAGGGGATTTCTTCATAAAAATAACAAACAGCTTCGGGTTTGGGGTTTGCAGTTAACTCGAGACCAGAAACTTTTGTTGCTCGAAACCTTATCATCCGGTCACGTCCTCTATCGCCAGCAGGATCGTTTCGGCCTCGAGGCCCTCCTGGTAGATGCGCCGGCCGTTCAGGAGCATTTTCTTTCTGCCGATGCCCGGAAAATCGTGCTCCGCGACGTAGTCCTGGAACTCTGCGTCCTTTTTAAGGACTTCTTCAAGGAGCCGCCTGAGGTCAGGGGTGTCCCACTGTCCGTTGCCAATCTCGTAGATGAGCCTGTTCTCCGTGTCTTCCCGCTTCGCCTGGAAGGTCTCGTAGAAGGATCGGTTCGCCGAGTTCACCCCGGAGGTCTGAACCGAGCACTACGAGGGGCTCGCGCACCATGTCTATCACGCCTTGCAGGCATGCATTCATGCTTTCTTCAAGCTCCTCCGCCCGCTTCTGATGCGTGATGTCCACGAAGGTGAGGACCACGCCGTCGATCACGTTGTCCACGGTCCGGTAGGGCACCACCCGCGCCAGGTACCACCGGTCGTCCTGGCGCCGGACCATCCGTTCCTTCTGCGACAGGGTCTTGAGCACTTCTTCGGCGTCTGACGCGAGTTCCGGATACTCGAGTTTCATGGAGATGTCGCTGATGGGCCTGCCCACGTCAGTCTGGATGATGTTGATCACGTCGGTGGCGCTGGGAGTGAAGCGCCGTATCCGCAGGTCGTAGCTCAGGAAGATGGTGGCGATCTGCGTGCTGGCCAGGAGGTTCACGATGTCGCTGTTCGCCTCCGACAGCTCGTCGATCTTGTGCTGGAGCTCGGTATTGACTGTGAGCAGCTCCTCGTTCGCGGACTGCAGTTCCTCTCGCGAGGTCTCCAGTTCTTCGTTAGTGCTCTGCAGCTCTTCGTTCGAGGACTGGAGCTCTTCGTTGGTGGATTTAAGCTCTTCGTTCGAGGTCTCCAGCTCCTCGATCGTCGTCTGGAGATGCTCCTTTGTGGACTTGAGCTCGTACTCCATGGCCGAGAGGCGCTCGCTCGCTTTCTCCCGGGAGCGCAGCTTGGCCTTTGTCGCTTTTTCCTCCGGGACCGCGGCCGTCTCATTGAACACGACCATTATGAGTTCTTCGAGGTGCTCGGGCTTTGTAATGTACTTGATCTCGAGATTCAGCGGCTTGTACCCGCCGTTCGTCTTGACCTGGAGCCCCCCGTAGACAACGTCCTTTTTCTGGGTCACGGCCTTGCGGAGGCCGGTCCTGATCTCGAGCCGGATGCCTTCGCGCGCCATCTCGATGATGTTCAGCGCGGCCTTGCCCGAGGCGGGCTCGAGGTATTTGCCCGTTTTGCCGTGGAAGTAGAGGATGTCGCCTTTGTCGTTCACCACGGCGCAGGGCGGAGAGTAGCGTTCAAGGAGAAGCCGTTCGGTAAAATCGCCGACGTTCGGTGACGCAGGACGCCTTAGGTCGGGACCGGCCTCGACCCTCTCTTTTCCGGGCACGAGGGCGGGCTGGCGGAGGTCGATGGCCGTCATGGGGAGCGTTTCGACGCGGCGAGCGCGGTAGATCTTCCACTTTTTGTCGATGAAGGAATACATGTCCGAGGCGTCGCCCACGGTCTCAGAGGCGCCAAGGAACAGGACGCCGCCCGGGTTCAGGGCGTAGTGAAACAGCGCCAGGACCTTCTTCTGGAGGGACGAACCCATGTAGATGAGGAGGTTCCGGCATGAAATGAGGTCCATTTTGGAGAAAGGCGGGTCCTTGATGAGGTCCTGGACCGCGAAGACGACCATCTCCCGGACGTCGTCCTTGACCTTGTACGCTCCGCTCCGCTTGATAAAATAGCGCGAGAGCCGCTCGGGAGAGACGTCTACGATGATGCTCTCGGAGTAGGTTCCTGCCCGGGCGATGTCGATAGCGCCGGTGTCGATGTCCGTGGCGAATATCTGGATCTTCTGATGGCCGCTCTTGTGCTGCCGCTGGAATTCGTGGGCAAGGATCGCAAGAGAGTATGCCTCCTCGCCCGTGGAACAGCCCGGCACCCAGATGCGCACAGGACTGTCGTCGTGCTTATTGCCGAAAATGAGCGGCAAGGCGTGGTTCTTGAGGACGTCGAATGCCTCGGGGTCGCGGAAGAAGCTCGTCACCCTGATGAGAAGCTCGGCAAAGAGGACCTCGATCTCATGGGGATTGCTGCGCAGATAAACGACATAGTCTTCGAGGGTCTCGATCTGGTGGATCGCCATGCGCTTGTTGATCCGGCGGATGACCGTGTTCTGCTTGTAGAGGGTAAAGTCGTGGCCGGTCTGCGCTCTGATCAGCGTGTAGATCCTCTGAAGCGCTTCTGCGGGCCGTTCCTCCGCTTTTACGAGCGGCCGAATGGCCCTGGCCGCAGTGGCCTTCGTGTAACGCAGCAGGAGATCGGGCATCTTCGCGGCAGGCAGCACATGGTCCACGAGACCGGTGGCAATCGCGCTTGAAGGCATGCCGTCGTACTTTGCGTCCTTCACGTCCTGGGCGAGCACGAGGCCGCCCTCGCCCTTGACGGCACGAAGGCCCAGCGTGCCTTCGGTTCCGGTGCCGGAGAGGATGACGCAAATGGCCCGGTCGCCCTGGTCCTGTGCCATGGACCGGAAAAAGAAATCGATGGGATGACGGACGCCGTGCTGCTCCGTGGGCGCCTCAAGGCGGAGGACGCCGTGGGTGATGGACAGGTCCTTGTTCGGCGGGATGATGTATACGCGGTTGGGCCGCACGTCCATGCCGTCTTCGGCCTCGGAGATCTGCATTGCCGTGTACCACCTCAGGAGGTCGGCCATCAGGCTCTTGTGCTCGGGAGAAAGATGGGGAACGAGCACGAAGGCCATGCGGCTGTCGGGCGGCATGTGGCTGAAAAACTGCTCGAAAGCCTCGAGTCCGCCTGCAGAGGCGCCCATGCCGACGATGTAGAAGCGGTTCCTGTCGTTCCGGCCCTCTGTCTTTTCTTCGGCGGAAAGGGGAGCAGTGGTTCCGACATCAGGAGACAATATCCCTTTTTTCGAAAAAGCTCTTTTCGGCCTGCTCTCCGTTGA
>JAWOJY010000167.1:0-5059 GCA_033854515.1 Nitrospirota bacterium | reverse complement strand
AAATACATGTTGGTGCATTTGTGCGACCGATTGGCAGAGGAGGTGGAGCGGTGAAAGTATTGTTTGCAACCGACGGCTCTGAATCTTCTGAAACCGCGGCGGAGTTCCTGACCCGCATCAACTGGTCCCCGCAGGATTCCATCACGGTGTTTCACGCCATCTACGCGCTCCCTTTCCCGGAAGATTGGAAGTTTCATTTCGATACGCTCAAAACCATAAAGAAGGACGTCGCCCCAAGAATCCTTGATTCGGCAGTGGCCATTCTCAAGCCCGTTCGGGCCGGCATTAGCGTCGAGATCAGCGAATTTCCCCCGGGCGAGTGCACGCCGGATCAGTGCATCGTGAACACCGCTGAATCGTCGAACGTGGACCTCATCGCCATGGGCGCGCGAGGGATAACAGGTATTAAGTCGGTTTTTCTCGGGAGCGTGACACGGCTGGTCACGGTCCATTCGTCGCTGCCTGTCCTAGTGGTGAAGCCCACGGCGATAAGCGCCTCCGGCAGGATAAAGATACTTTTTGCTGTTGACGGGTCTGGCCATTCCCAGGCCGCTGGGGAATTCCTCTCGTCCATCCCGTTTCCGGACGAAGTGGAGGTGACGGTCCTGCACATCATCGCTTCGGGCTTCTCTGACATCCCGGAACGGTTCGCTGCGGAAATCACTGATCAGTTCAAGGAGACGGTGGCCGGCGCCAGGGCCTCGGAGCTTGCGGAATCCGAAAGGATCGTCGAAGAGGCGCGGCAGTTCCTGGGCAAACGGTTCCATAACATCTCCGTCCTGTCAAAGGTCGGACACCCCTCAACGGAGATTTTGAGGACCGCGGAGTTACTGGAGACAGACCTTATTGTCGCAGGCTGTCGGGGACTGCGGGGAATGAAGGGCATGATGGGGAGCGTGTCAAGAAATGTCCTCACCCATGCGACTCGCTCCGTGCTGATCGCGAAGATGTGCGGCAGATAAGATGCACCGCTGCGGCAGCGGGAAGGCAAAGAAAGAAGAATATAGAGTGACATTGTTTCACAATTTGATTTGTTGAGGCGTATGACCACGCTAAATTTCAGCCCGAAATCGTTGCAGTTGCACGTTTTCGAATCCTGTTTAGTTGTAGATGACGTCGGCATACGATTGTCACTCCGACGGCTGCAGATTTCTAGTCGAACATTGACGCGCATATTTCTCCTTGGAAATCTTCATTAGCCATTCAAAATGGCATACCGTGAAATACCCTTCTTTTCTTCTTTAAGAACTGAACAAATTCATATATAATTTTCCTAAGCCGTGCTATTTTTCTTCCTGGTTTGCATTTTTTGGAGAGAAAGGGCGAAAGTAAAAGAGAGCTATTACGGCCAACCCCAAATAATTGATCGCGCCAAGGTCTTCTTATGATGGGAACAAACGACAGACAACACCGCTCCCTCTTGCAAAGAATCGCCCGTCGGGCGATGATCGAGCGAGGACTCCTTCCGGATTTCTCACCTCAGGCGCTTGCCGAGTTAGACAAAATCCGTGGGCTTGCGACAAAAGCTGAAGAGCCGACACGCGACCTGCGGCACCTTCTCTGGTGCTCCATAGACAACGATGATTCACGCGATCTCGACCAGCTCACGGTTGCGGAAGCCCTGCCCGATGACAGCGTGAAGGTCCTTGCTGCCGTTGCCGATGTAGATACCCTTGTCAAGAAGGACTCGGCAATCGATGAACACGCGCGCCAAAACACCACATCGGTATATACCGAAGCCAGGACATTTCCAATGCTGCCCGAGAAGCTCTCGACGGATCTGACTTCCCTTAATTATGCGTCCGAGCGATACGCCGTTGTCGCTGAAATGGTCATCGCCAAAGATGGATCGCTTCAGAAGTCCGATGTTTATGAAGCGCTTGTCCGCAATCAAGCAAAGCTCGCCTACAACAGCGTCGCAGCCTGGCTCGAGAATGCAGGGCCGATGCCAACAGAGATCGGAGCTGTTCCCGGCCTTGCTGAGAACCTCCGGCTCCAGGACCGGGTGGCGCAGCGGATGAAGATGCTCCGGCACGTACACGGTGCCCTTACCCTCGAGACCATAGAAGCACGCGTGGTTTTTGACGACGGTGGGCTTAAAGGTGTTGAAACCGAAAAAAAGAACAGGGCTAAAGATATTATTGAGGACTTCATGATTGCGGCAAACGGCGTTACTGCGCGCTTTCTTGCTTCCAAAGGTCTCCCCTCCTTTCGGCGCGTCGTGCGGACTCCCAAACGGTGGGACCGGATCGTCGAACTCGCTTCGGAACACCGCTTCACGCTGCCTGCGGAGCCTGATTCAAAGGCATTGGAACAGTTCCTCACACGGGCAAGAGCATCCGACCCCCTCCGTTTTCCCGATCTTTCCCTGTCCGTAATCAAGCTTTTGGGTTCTGGTGAATACGTTGTGGAACTTCCCGGCAGAACGTCAGCGGGTCACTTCGGCCTTGCGGTCAGGGATTATACGCACGCCACAGCTCCGAACCGGCGCTACCCGGACATCATCACCCAACGACTCTTGAAGGCCGCAATAGCTGGATGTGCCCTTCCCTATGAGAATGAAGAACTGGACGCGCTTGCAAAGCACTGTACCGTGAAAGAGGATGCAGCCAAGAAGGTCGAACGGCAGGTCAGGAAATCCGCAGCGGCAATACTGCTGGAGGATAGGATCGGCGAACGGTTCGATGCCATCGTCACCGGCGCGGCAGAAAAAGGCACCTGGGTCCGTCTTTTTCACCCGCCCATTGAAGGCAAGCTGGCGAGCGGTTTTGAAGGGCTAGATGTCGGCCACAGGCTGCGCGTACAGCTGATCAGCACGGACGTGGAACGCGGCTTTATTGACTTCAGGAGGGTGAACTAATCAATGTGCGTTAATAATCGAGAAATCGTCACTTCGCAGGCAAATTTATAAAAGGATTTCTTTCTGTCGCGCCGGGATAAGCCTGGGAAAGGAGGAGAGACAGAAATCGAAACCTTGAAGTTTGCGGTCAAAGGTCCTTCCTGTATTCGTTATCGTTAAAATTCTTTGCAACACTTAAAGTTTCAACCAGAATTCTTCACCTCGTCATTCGGCTTATACCCTGAAAATTCCCCATCGAACTGTTGACTTCCTTTTAGGGCAGGCATATAGTCGTAGCACAATATAACAATAGTAATAAACACTGATTAGTGCCTGGTTTGCGTTCCGCATCAACAGGGTATGACAATGAAATGGGCAACCAACCGATCATAGCGAAGATTACCCCTCCGCGGCTCGCGCAGGTCGTTCCCCGCACCCGTCTGTTCCGCATGCTCGATCAGTGCAACGCGCCCGTGACGTGGATTATGGGGCCGGGCGGCTCCGGAAAGACCACGCTCGTTGCGAGCTGGCTTGCCGCGCGGAAGCTCCCCTGTCTGTGGTACCAGCTCGACGAGGACGACAGCGACATCGCAACGTTTTTTTATTACCTGGGTCTCGCGGTAAAAAAAGCTGCTCCCCACCAACGTAAAGCCATGCCCCTTCTCACCATGGAATACATGCGCAGCGGCGGCGTCCCGTCGTTCACGAGAAACTATTTCGAAAAGCTTTGCTCGCGTCTGACGCTGCCTTTTGTCATCGTCCTGGACAATTACCACCATATTAAAAACGAATCGCAATTTCACGAGGTTGTTCGCGAGGCCTTATCAGTCGTCCCCCAGGGCATCTCGGTAGTAATACTAAGCCGCAGTACTCTTCCGCCTGCCTTGGCGCTGCTTCAGACCTACAATAAAATTCAAAGCATTGGGTGGGAGGAACTTAAGTTCAATATGATCGAGACTGGGGTGCTTTTCAAGTCCGGTCAAAAAAGGGGACCGAGTGTGGATCTGCTGACCCATATTCAGCAGATGACCTGCGGCTGGGCAGCCGGGCTGATGCTTTTGATGGAGCAAATGAGGAGGCAGACAGGCGCACCTATTGATAGAGACATGTTCAACCCGCAGGGGTTCTTCGACTACTTTGCGACCGAACTGTTCGAAAAGACGGACAGCGAGTCTCAAGCATTCCTGCTCAAAACCGCTTTTTTGCCTAGTGTAGTGAGTCCAACGCTTCTTTACATTTGGCGACCTTGGACAAAATTTGTGCCACGGGCGCTGTCCATACGAACACCTGCGGATTTTGGTTGTGACTGTCGATATAGTTTTTGATAGTGGCAATCAATGCGGGCACGTTTTTGAACGTGCTTCGACGAATGCGTTTGTCGGTAATCTCGCGGAACCACCGCTCGACCATGTTCAGCCATGAGCTTGATGTGGGAATAAAATGCAAATGGAACCGAGGATGCCGCTTGAGCCAGGATTTTACCCGGGGATGTTTGTGAGTGCTGTAATTGTCCACGATCAGATGCAGGTCGAGTCCCTCGGCGGTCTCGTCGTCTATTTTTTTGAGAAACCGGAGGAACTCCTGGTGACGATGGCGCGGCATGCAGTCTCCAATCACCGTACCGTCGAGCATGCTGAGGGCCGCAAATAACGTTGTTGTACCGTTTCGCTTGTAATCGTGCGTCATGGTCCCGCATCGGCCCTTCTTCATCGGCAAACCCGGCTGAGTACGGTCGAGCGCTTGGATTTGGGTCTTTTCGTCCACACAGAGCACAAGTGACTTGTCCGGCGGATTGAGATAGAGTCCGACAACATCGTACAATTTCTCGACAAAGTGTTTGTCGCGGCTGACCTTGAAGGTTTTGATCTGATGCGGTTTCAGATTGTGCTGCTTCCATATGCGGCGTATCGTGGCATCGCTCAACCCTTGTGCCTTGGCCATGCTGCGACTGCTCCAATGGGTTGCATTGGGCGGAGTCGTGTGAAGAGTGGCTTCGACGACTGCTTGAACCTTTCTGGCCGGAATTTTGGGGATGCGCCCAGAACGAGGGGCGTCCTTTTCCAGCCCGGCCAGCCGGAGAGCCAAGAAGCGCTGCCGCCAAAGCTGGATCGTTGGACGGGAAATGCCCAATTCGCGCGCAATATCCTTGTTCTGCATACCGCCCGCTGCCATGCGGATAATTCGCGCCCGTTGAACCAGTCGCAGGGGAAAGCTTTTTCC
>JAWOJY010000166.1:0-4387 GCA_033854515.1 Nitrospirota bacterium | reverse complement strand
GCGCGCCTGTGTGCAATGGAATGAAACGCAAAACGATCATATGCCCTGTGTGCAGGAAAAGAACGACATGGGAGGACAATCCGTACAGGCCGTTCTGTTCTGAGCGGTGCCGGATCATGGATCTGGGCAAGTGGGCTTCTGCAAAGTACCGTATTGCGGGAGACAAAAAGGACATTCCTGCGGGTCCCGAGGATGAAAAAAACGCTTCCGGCGGGTAGATAATTTTTTAAAAATGTATTACAATACGTCCGATTTCTTCTTTCTGCAAACAATTGATTCCCGGGATCTCCCGGTGTTGTTGCAGGACATGCGAGAGACAGGAGGCCGTGGGGAATGGAAGTCCGATGTGGAAGCTGCAACAAGCTCTTCCGTGTTTCGGATGACAAAATTTCGGGGACGGGCATCAAGTTCAAGTGTACGCGCTGTGGTAAATACATAAAAATTACCCGCGAAGAGTTCGAGCAATACCGCCTGTCCAAAGAGACACCGCCAGTGTTCCACATGCCCGGACCCGCTCGCGCCCCGGTTCCGACAGAAACCGGGACGGGTGGCGTCAAACCCGGTCCGGCCGCAGACCTCTCCGTTTTTAAGCCCCGGTCAGCTCAAGAAATAGAGCACGCGAACGTTCGTGAACCATTGCTTTCCGCCGTATCGTCCGCTGCCGGCGCTGAACAGGCCGAGGCGCGACGGCCTTCACGGTCCGTCCCCCAGCCTGCGGCGTTAGTTGCGCACGGAAGTCCGGGGCAGGAGACGAGCGGGGACGTGCACCCGCTTGCATCGGGCGCCGCCGCCGGAATCCTGGGAGGTCTCGGCTGCGCCCTGCCTGTTTTGGCGTTCATGATCCTGGGGTTCGGCATCGTCGCCAGGTTCGTTCCGTTTCTCTCACAGATGCCGATCTACATTATTGCCGCGGCCTCAGCCGCGGGTCTGACGGGTATCGGCATCATCATCAGCATGTTCCTGGCGCTGGTACAGGCAAGGGCAGGGAAAAAGCTATTTTTTATGCTCAATATACTGCTTGGCACGTTTTTTGGCGCAGTTCTGGGCGCTCTCTACAGTATAATACTCGCTCTCTGGTCCGGTTCGGCTATAAGACCGATCCAAATCGGCATGAGCGCACTAAGCTGGTCGATCGCCGCCTTTCTCCTCAGCGTATCGATCGTGATCATGCGGAGAATCATGCTGTCCTCGAAGCAAGAATCCTTCGGCGCCAGGCTCTCGGGAGCGCAGGTCTTCGTCGTAATTCTGTCGGTGTCTATCATCGGTTTGTCAGTTTATGGGGAGGTCCTGGTAACTTCTCGTATTAAGTCCGCTGCAGAAGCCGCCGCGGGTAAAGTTAAGGATATGACGTCCACGGAGGGCCTCCAAATCGTGGAACCCGCAGGTTACCGCAATCCCGACGGTGACCTGGTAATAACGGGGAATGTCCAGAACGCGACGGACAAGGAGAGGGTCGTCTGGTACCTTGAAGCAGATGTGTACGATGCTCAAGGCGCGGTGCTCGTTCAGGCCGGCATGATGAACGGCAAGCAGCTTTACATACAGCGTGATTACGACGTCCTGGCGAAGCGGGGTGTGAACGTGGATGAGTTCAAGGTGAAGAACCTTCAGGAGACGGGGACCACGATAGCGCCCCACGGCACGGCGCACTTCGAGTTCAGGATATTGGAGCCTCCCGCCGGAACGTCGAGTTTTCTCGTGACAGTCCGTCAGGTAGACCCCGTGAAGATGATGCAGGACATGGCCAGCGCCGCAAAAGAGAAACAGCAGCGGTAGCGGGTGTTGCGACGATGACGGGGAGCTATGAAGGGCTGGTAATCGCTGGTGCTTTTCTTCTCGACGCGGCAATCGGTGATCCGCATTGGCTTCCGCATCCCGTGCGCTGCATCGGTCAGATGATCGGGACCGTCGAGAGAGGCCTCCGGAAGTTCCAACGCACTCCGCGCGCAGAGCGTTGCGCGGGGGTTGCGCTTGTACTTGCAACGGTCCTGACCGTCTATGGCCTGTCCTGGCTGCTCATCCGCATTTCTGCGCGGATCTCTCCATTTCTCTGGTTTCTCCTTTCACTGATAATGGCTTACACCGTGCTTGCCGCACGCAGTCTTGCCGACGGAGCCCGGTCGGTTCTCGCACGTCTTGAGGCAGGCGAGCTTCCTGCCGCCCGCAGGGAGCTCTCGATGATCGTCGGCAGGGACACGGAGAGCCTGACGGAGAGCGAGATCGTGCGGGCCGCCGTCGAGACCGTGGCCGAGAACGCCTCGGACGGCGTCATAGCCCCGCTTTTTTACCTGGCCCTCGGCGGGCCGGCCCTGGCCCTGGCTTACAAGGCAGTGAATACCCTCGATTCAATGGTGGGCTATAAGAACGAGCGGTACAGGTATTTCGGCTGGGCAGCGGCACGGCTCGACGACATCGTGAACTATATACCGGCGAGAATCACGGCGGTTTTGATCTGCTTCTCGGCCGGTATTCTGCGCCGGCCGAGGGGAAAGGAAGCTTTCGGTCCGAAACACGCATTCACGGATGCCTGGAGGATCATGCTCCGCGACGGACGGAGCCACCCGAGCCCGAACAGCGGCTATCCCGAGGCCGCCGTGGCGGGCGCTCTGGGCGTGAAGCTGGGCGGCGCGAGCACCTATTCCGGGGTTATAAGCGCAAAGCCGTTCATCGGAGAAGGGGTGAAAGGTCTCGACAAAAAATCTATTGAAAAGTCCGTCCGGTTAATGTATTGTTCTACACTAATCGCAGTGATTGCTGCAGCCGTCATCAAAACCGCAGTAAATGTCTGACAGGAACCTGAAATTTTCGCTTGACAAAAACTGTGGCTGTGCTATAAAAACGAAATTTTCGTGGTCGCGAGAGGCCGGGAGGGCATCAGATGAGCACAATTGAGGTCAGTAATAAAAATTATCTCTTTACCTCGGAATCGGTTACGGAGGGGCATCCCGATAAGATAGCCGACCAGATTTCCGATGCGGTCCTCGACGCGCTGCTGGCGCAGGATCCGATGAGCCGTGTGGCCTGTGAGACGCTTCTTACGACGGGTCTCGCCTTTGTGGCAGGGGAAATCACGACCAAGGGTTACGTGGAAATACCCGACATCGTGCGCGAAACGATCAAGAGCATCGGCTATACCAGGGCCAAGTACGGGTTCGATTACGAAACCTGTGCGGTCATCACGTCCATCCACTCGCAGTCTCCGGACATCGCCATGGGCGTGGATACGGGCGGAGCGGGCGATCAGGGTCTGATGTTCGGCTACGCCTGCGACGAGACGCCCGAACTCATGCCCATGACCATCATGCTTGCTCATAAGCTTACGCGGCGTCTCACCGAAATGAGAAAGACAGAGGTGCTCCCCTATCTTCGGCCCGACGGCAAATCGCAGGTCACCATCGAGTACAGAAACGGCAGGCCCCACAAAATCCACACCATCGTTATTTCATCGCAGCATAGTCCCGACGTGCACCTCAAGGACCTTCGCGAAGGCATCATAGAGCAGGTGATCAAGCCCGTTGTGCCGAAGGAACTTCTCGACGAAGAAACTGTTGTCTATCACATCAATCCTACCGGGAGGTTCGTTACCGGCGGCCCGCAGGGCGACACAGGCCTTACAGGGCGCAAAATTATCGTAGATACCTATGGAGGCGTCGGCAGCCACGGCGGCGGGTGCTTTTCAGGCAAGGACCCGACGAAAGTGGACCGCTCTGCTTCGTATATGGCGCGCTACATTGCAAAGAACATCGTTGCCGCTGGCATTGCCGGTGAGTGCGAAGTACAGCTCGCCTACGCCATCGGCGTGCCCGAGCCCGTATCGATCTACGTAGATATGTGCGGGAGCGGAAAAGTCGACCATGGAAAGGTCGTCCAGATCATCAGGGACAATTTCAAACTCACCCCCAAAAGCATCATCGAAACCCTCGACCTGCGCAAGCCCATTTACCGCCAGACCGCTGCCTACGGCCATTTCGGAAGAACCGAGCCGGGCTTCACCTGGGAGCGGACCGACAAGGCGGCGAAGCTCAAGAAGGACGCAGGGCTGTGAGGACGCAACGAGAAACGAATCACCGGTAGGGGCACGGCGCCGCCGTGCCCCTACAGTTGTGTTGAAGGACCGATACCGATCATAAGAAGGAGAATAGATGAAATACGACATCAAAGACATCAAGCTTGCCGACAAGGGCAAGCTCCGGATAGAGTGGGCGAACCAGAGCATGCCCGTGCTGAACCTCATCAAGAAACGGTTCCAGAAAGAGAAGCCGCTCAAAGGCGTGCGCCTCGCTGCCTGCCTGCACGTGACCACCGAGACCGCATCCCTCATGCAGACGCTCAAGGCCGGCGGCGCCGAGGTTGTGCTCTGCGCGTCGAACCCGCTCTCGACGCAGGA
>JAWOJY010000165.1:0-12110 GCA_033854515.1 Nitrospirota bacterium | reverse complement strand
TCTCAGTCCCAGTGTGGCCGATCACCCTCTCAGGCCGGCTATCCATCATAGCTTTGGTAGGCCGTTACCCTGCCAACCGGCTAATGGAGCGCGGGCTCATCCCCAAGTGATAGGTTGCCCCACCTTTGATCTTCCAATGATGCCATCGGAAGATGTCATCCGGTATTAGACCCCCTTTCGAGGGCTTATCCCAGGCTTGAGGGCAGATTGCCCACGTGTTACTCACCCGTTCGCCGCTTTACTCGCTCCCTTGCGGGAACTTTCTCGCTCGACTTGCATGTATTAAGCACGCCGCCAGCGTTCGTTCTGAGCCAGGATCAAACTCTCCGAAGAAAATTGATCCTTTAGTTACTCTAAAGGTATTTGACTTTAGTATTTACTCAAAAACCCGCCGACTTCAAACCGCCTTTTTGAAAGCGGTAGAAGTTCTATGCACCTATTTAGTTTTCAAAGACCATGTTTCTTTGCAGACTATATAATATATCAGACTCGATTTACCTTGTCAAGCGCTGTTTTTATTTCTGCAAAGTCTCGGGCGTTTTTCCCCCAAAAGAGAGCGCAATCTAACATAAGCAAAAACTTGTGTCAAGTTTTTTTTAAGCATTATGAAACTTTTTTATTTTTTCTTCGGTATCACCCGCACAAAACGCTTCTTTCCAACCCGTAAAACATACTCTACCGGTGATGAAATAGCCTCAGCATATGAGGCCGGCAGCTCAAAATCTACGTCCTTTACCGGCTCCTGATTCACCTCGACTGCACCCGCTTTTATAAGCCTTCTAGCCTCTGAATTGCTTGCTGTCGTCCCCGTCGCCGTCATAATCTTCGCCAACTTCATTTTCTGGCCATCCCAGACTATCTCAGCCACAGGAATATCTTCCGGCAGTTTCTTGTTGCTGAATACTTTTTCAAATTCCTCTCTCGCCCTGGTTCCTTCGCCTTTCAAGCAAAAACGATCTACCAGCTCGACCGCCAGCCGCTTTTTCGCCTCCATGGGATGAAGGGCGCCGGACCCGATATCCGTCTTGATCTTCCGGAGGTCTTCGAGAGAAACCGCGCTGATCAGTTCATAATATCTCAGCATGAGGTCGTCGCTCACCGACATCACTTTGCCGAATATCTCGTTCGCCGGCTCGTTGATGCCGATATAATTGCCAAGGCTCTTACTCATCTTGTTCACGCCGTCCAGCCCTTCAAGAAGTGGCATGAGCACAAGCGACTGCGGCTCCTGGCCGTATTCCTTCTGGAGTTCACGACCCACGAGCAGATTGAACTTCTGATCCGTGCCCCCGAGTTCCACATCAGCCTTCAGCATAACCGAGTCGTACCCTTGAATGAGAGGATAGAGAAACTCATGGATGCTGATAGGAAGCTCGGCCTGGTAGCGTTTTCTGAAGTCCTCGCGTTCGAGCATTCTGGCGACCGTATACTTCGCCGCGAGCTGTATCATCTCGTCGGAGCTCATCTTCGACATCCACTCACTATTGAAGGCGATCTTCGTCTTGGCCGGGTCAAGGATTTTGTAGATTTGCTCCTGGTAGGTCTTGGCGTTCTCGAGAACTTCTTCTTTTGTAAGGTACTTTCTGGTCTCCGATTTCCCCGTGGGGTCGCCGATCATGCCCGTAAAGTCCCCGATAAGGAAAATGACCTCATGACCGAGGTCCTGGAACTGGCGCATTTTGTTCAGGAGAACGGTATGGCCGAGATGGATGTCCGGCGCCGTAGGATCAAATCCTGCCTTGATGCGGAGCGGCTTTCCCGTCGAGACGGATTTCTCCACCTTCTTCAAGAGATCGGCCTCGATGATGACCTCCGAGGTCCCGCGCTTTATGATGTCGTACTGTTCTTTTGCCGAGAGCATTTCTATCCCCTGCACTGATGCGAAACATCACTGTGTACACACGAGTGGCTTTACTCAGGTATGGCGTTTTTCGTCAGCTTTAATTCCCGTTCCGAATACGGCGTTCGATCTTTCCCACCAGATCCATCACGATCTGCGCCATCAACGGATGGCTTCCGACATAATCGCTTACCCTGATATCGATGTGCGGATGCTGCTGCCGGGCTTTCTGGACGAGTTCCGGAATGTCCCTGGCAACATGCGCACCCAACTGCATGAAAAAGGGAACGATCACAATCCGTTCCGCTTTTCGGCGAGCGCACGACTCCAGCATATCGCCTGCGGATGGGCTTTCATACTGAAGGAAGGCATGCTCCACAATGTAAAAATCGCCCCGCTTCTTGACATCGTCAATAAGCCGCTGCACAGCGTCATCCGCTCCATAGGTTCTGCTCCCGTGGCTCAGAACAATAACAGCGGTCTTCACAGGCACTCCTTTGTTAAAGTACAGGGACTGATCTATCTATCACAGCCCGTTATAAAAGTCAATTTAATATTGACATTTTAATATTGACAGAAAAAATCAATGCAGGTAAATATAGTTATGAGTTACTTTATACGCCAAGGAGGTTATTCGGCCATGGAGGAAAACAAGGAAAAGGATTTCACCGTTCGAGACCGGAGAATTTTTTCGTCGGATTCCGAAGGAGAGCCGGAAGAAAGTCAGGCGGACCAGACGAAAAAAGAGCCTCCCCGTCAGGAACGCCCCGGTGAACAGAAAACCGAGCAGCCTCTTCCCGAACCCGATTTTCCGTCATTCATTCTATCGTTGGCCGCTTCAGCTCAAATGAACCTCGGGGTTCCGCCCCATCTTGAGGCCAACCAGCCGGCTCAGAACTTGCCGGCAGCGAAACAAATAATCGACATACTCGGTATGCTGAAAGAAAAAACCAGAGGGAACCTCGACCAGGAGGAGGAAGCGCTCATCGACGGCGTATTGTATAATCTCAGAATGCTGTATATAAAATCGGTGGAGATGAAAAAGTAAAGCGGGCGGGCAACTCTACCCGCCACGCTTCCGGAGCTATTTTTTCTTAGCCGTCTTCTTCTTTGCTGTCTTCTTTGAACCGCACTTCGAACCGGCCTTATGGCTTTTCCCGCAGGGCATGTTATATCACCCCCCTTCCTCATCATTTCATCATTTCAAACATCACTTCATTAATTTCAAAAAGCGCCTCGCCGCTCACGGTTTGCTGTTTTTTTGCTTTGCGATCCGCTTAAGATAGCCGGAAAACGCGAAAATTGCAGTCATGACGACGCCGACCAGCATTGAAAAAAATATAATCACCGAAAGAGGCGTTTCAAATTTCCAGAAGAATACCGTGAGGGCGACGGGCACGGAGTTCTGAACCGATAAAACTGCAACCACGGCAACTATGATCAGCAGAACGACAATATTCGCCATTATTTCTCCTCGCCGCTCATTGCGGTAGTCCGGCATTCAACACTGGTAAGAATAGTATAGGAACAAACAGTCCTCAGGTCAAGAAAAACAACGCCCTCTGCGATGTGTTCTAACGCGATACTATCCCCCTCTTCAATCTCGTTCATCGAGAGCGACGTGCGAATCGATAACTTTTTTTGTTAAAACCGCATAATCATGCATTCCGTTATCAAAAACAAACTGGCTAAGGATAGGGTTGCCTGGATCAAAATTAAGGAGGAGGCCGCCATGGCTGAGACCGAAGATATAAACAACCCTGAAGAACGTCCGACCGCCGAAAACTACATCCGCATGAATGAAAAAGACCTCGAAATACAAAAAACCGTAATACGCCTGCAAAATCGTATCAGCAAAATTCTCTTCCTGATGGATGCGGAAGTAAAACAAAAATAGGGACAATGTGTGTCATGGCAGGAATCTTTTCTCAAGTGACGGAATAACAGATTGACGATGAAGTTTGCGGCGAGTCAGAATTCCTCTCAGGCAATATCACGCAGCGCAGCTCTTGCATCTTCAACATCCTTTCGGATCTGACGGATGAGGGATTCGGCATCGGGGAATTTTTCTTCACCGCGCAGGCGTTTGACGAATAAGGCTTCAACCTGTTTTCCGTACAGCTCTTCCTCAAATTCAAAAATATACACTTCGATCGACACCGGGCCGTTGTCAAAGGTCGGCCTGACGCCGATCGAAGCCACACCGTGCAGCCTGCGGCAATCGATATTGACGAGAACGGCGTACACGCCGAAACCGGGAACGAGCTCATTTGCCGTATCCAGATTGGCGGTCGGGAACCCAAGCGTGTGGCCCCTTCGGGAACCGTGCACGACAACCCCTTCGATCGAATAATATCTACCGAGGAGTTTCGCCGCTTCTTCAACCCGGCCTCCCGTTATCAGGTCGCGCACGATGGAACTGCTGACGACAACGCCTTCCACGCGCACCGGCTCGATGACGCCGACCTCGAACCCGTATTTCCGGCCTATTTCCCTGAGCGCGTCGATGCCGCCTTCCCGGCCCTTGCCGAAGGCATAGTCATAGCCCACGTACACTTCCCGCACTCCGATCTTCTCATGAAGGACATTGCGGGCGAATTCCTCCGGGTTCTGGTCCGCGAAGTCGCGAGTGAAGTTTGCGCAGATAACGACCTCAATGCCGAAGTCCTCGATCAGCTTCATCTTGCCATGGAACGTGTTCAACAGCTTCGGAGACCGCTCAGGCGCCAGCACCTTGAGCGGATGGGGTTCGAAGGTAAAGGCGATGCTCGTGCCCCCGATCTCCCGTGCCCGTTCCACAACTTTTTTAAATATCGCTTGATGCCCCAGGTGCACCCCATCGAAGTTCCCGAGGGTAAGCACGGGGTTCGGAAACTTCTCGACAAGATTTCTTACTCCACGGATGACCCTCATAACGCGTGAGATAATCGCACAATGAAGATGAATTGTCAACCTTCCGTTTCATCTACCGATGAGAGCGTGCATCTTGACAGACCTGTTCTGAGGCCGGATTTCCCACAATATTTTTAATTGACATGAAAACAAACCCTATGATATAACGTTACGTCTTTTCAGGCATATTCGGCTAAGGATTCGTAATGGCAAAGATAGCCCCCTTCAGGGGAATCGTGTACAACCAGACAAAAGCGGGCAATCTCGAGGCGCTCGTATGCCCGCCCTATGACATAATTTCACCTTCCGGCCAGCAGGAACTTTACGACAAAAGTCGATATAACGTTGTACGGCTCGAGTTCGGCCAAGACACTCCGCAAGACACGGACAGGGACAACCGCTACACGCGCGCGGCGACGCTTTTTAACCAGTGGCTTCAAAGCGGCATCCTGCTCCAGAGTGACACGCCGGCGATCTATGTGTATGAAATGGAGCACATCCGCGGCGGCGTTATCAGACGCCTCCGGGGCTTTGTCTGCCGTGTGAAGATCGAGGATTTCGATTCCGGAGTGGTGCTTCCTCATGAAAATACCCTCTCCGGTCCCAAGGCGGACAGGCTGAACCTGCTCAGAACGTGCCGGGCAAACTTCAGCCATATCTATTCTCTGTATTCCGACCCCGAGGCGCGGATATCCTCCATCCTTGCCAAAATCACGCGGCCGGCAGGGACGGAAGTCAGTAACGGCGACGGCGCCCTCCATCGCCTCTGGACGATGACGGACAAAGCCGATATCGATGCTATAAGCCGGGAGATGGCGGACAAGTCTTTTTTCATTGCCGACGGCCACCATCGCTACGAGACAGCACTGAACTTCAGGAATGAACAACGCAAGGCGGCCGGAACGTTCAGTGGGAACGAATCCTACAACTTTGTAACTATGTACCTGGCGAGGCTGGAAGACCCCGGTCTCACTATACTGCCGGCGCACAGGGCGCTTTTCAACCTTCCTGCTTTTAATGAAAGAAAATTCGAGGACGACCTCAACAGGTTTTTTAACATGGAGCGTTTTGATTTTGATGAACGATCGGAACCTGCATACCGAAGTAAAGTGATCGATAAGATGGCCGCGCAGGCTGAAGAATCTCACGTCTTCGGCATGCGGCTTAAAGGTCACAACAGTTATTATCTCCTGACGCTGAGAAACGAGACGGACATGGACAGGCTCATTCCGGACAAGTCGCCGGCGTATCGAAAGCTCGATGTCTCGATCCTGCATCATCTGGTCATCGACAAACTCCTGGGCGTAAAGATGGAGACGCACAAGCTCGGCACAAATATCGATTATTTAAAGGAAGCCAGCGAGGCGGTCAAGAGAGTGCAGGAGGGTTCCGCCGATGTCATTTTTTTCATGAACCCCACGAAGGTGAGCGAGGTAAAGAATGTGGCCGCTGCGGGCGAGCGTATGCCGCAGAAAGCCACCTACTTCTACCCCAAGCTTCTGACCGGGCTCGTGATGAATAAAATAGACTGAATAAAATTCAAAGTTCAAAATTCAATATTCAACGTTTAAAAGGCGTAGACTCTGAAATTTGGTATTTTTTTAAATTTTGAATTTTGAATTTAAACTTGCATTCTCAAGGAGGCTACCATGGCTGTAAGAGTCGCAATCAACGGTTTTGGAAGAATCGGCAGGAACATGTTCCGCGCGTCGCTCAACAACAAGGACCTTGAGATCGTGGCCATCAATGATCTTACGGATGCCAAGACCCTGGCCCATCTCCTGAAGTATGACTCCATGTTCGGCGTATTCCCGGTCGAGGCCAAGGCCGGCGACGGCAAGCTGATCGTAGCCGGAAAGGAGATCACCGTCGTCGCCAAAGGCGACCCTTCCGAACTTCCCTGGAGGGACCTCAAGGTGGACGTCGCCATCGAATCCACGGGACGTTTTGTCGACCGGGCCAATGCGGAGAAGCACCTCAAAGCCGGCGCCAAGAAGGTCATTATCTCCGCCCCGGCAAAGGACCCCGATGCGACCTTTGTGATCGGCGTGAACGAAGAGACCTACGACCCCGCAAAGCACAACATCGTCTCGAACGCCTCCTGTACCACGAACTGCCTGGCGCCGGTGGCCAAAGTGCTCCATGAGAACTTCGGCATCGTGCACGGCCTCATGAACACGATCCATTCCTATACGAACGATCAGCGCCTTCTGGACCTGCCGCACAAGGATCTGCGCAGGGCCCGGGCCGCGGCGCTATCGATCATCCCGACCTCGACGGGCGCTGCCAAGGCCGTCTCCCTCGTGCTGCCGGAACTCAAGGGCAAACTCGACGGTATTTCGCTCCGCGTGCCTACCCCGACGGTGTCGGTCGTTGACTTGGCGGCCGAAGTCTCCCGCAAGGTCACCAAGGAAGAGGTAAACAACGCTCTCAAGGCCGCTGCCAACGGCAGGATGAAAGGCGTCCTCCAGTTCGAGGATCAGCCGCTGGTCTCAATCGACTTCAAGGGCAACCCGCACTCATCCATCGTTGACGCCGAGCTCACCAGCGTCATGGACGGCACCATGGTGAAGATCATCTCCTGGTACGACAATGAGTGGGGCTACTCCTGCCGGCTCCGCGACCTCGCAATCCTGATGGCGAAGAAAGGGCTGTAAGGCATGCGGACTGCGGAATGTGGAGTGTGGATTTAAAATCTCGAAGGCGCGGAGTCACATCATGGACAAGAAAACCATCGAGAAGGTTGATCTCAAGAACAAGCGGGTCTTTATCCGCGCGGACTTCAACGTGCCGCTCGACGAGAACGGCAATATCACCGACGACGGCAGGATACGGTCCACGCTACCGACCATCAACTACGCTCTCGACGCCGGCGCCAAGGTCATTCTCGCGTCCCACCTTGGTCGCCCCAAGGGAAAACCCAACCAGAAGTACAGCCTGGCGCCGGTGGCCAAGCGGCTCAATCGTCTTCTCAACAAGGAAGTGCTGTTTGCCAGGGACTGCGTCGGCCCCGATGTGGAGCGCATGGTCGCCGGTATGCGGCCCGGCGACGTCCTCCTTCTGGAAAACCTGCGGTTCCACGCCGAGGAAGAGAAAAACGAGGAGGCCTTCTCCAAAGCGCTCGCGGCGCTTACCGATGTCTACGTGAACGACGCCTTCGGCACGGCCCATCGCGCCCATGCTTCGACCTACGGGATCACGAAGCATGTGAAATACTCCGTGGCCGGTTTTCTCATGAAGAAGGAAATCAATTATCTTCAAAAGACGGTCGCAAACCCGGTACGGCCCTTCGTCGCCATTCTCGGCGGGGCGAAGGTTTCCGGAAAAATCGGCGTGATCGAGAACCTCAAGGACAAAGTGGACAAGATCATCGTGGGAGGCGCCATGGCCTTTACGTTCATCAAAGCCCGCGGTCAGGAAGTGGGAAACTCTCTTGTTGAGCCCGAGATGCTCGAAACAGCCCAGCGCATTCGAAAGAGCCTGCGGGAGAGTAATGTCAAATTCTATCTTCCCGTCGACTTCGTGGTGGCTGAAAATGTGAATGACGGCGCCGAGACCAAGATCGTCACCTCCCAGGAAATCCCGAAAGGGTGGGTGGGGCTCGACATCGGCCCTGCGACAACGAGGCTCTTTGCCGAAGCGCTCCAGGACGCAAAGACCATCATCTGGAACGGCCCCATGGGAATGTTCGAAAAGGACGCTTACTCCCGCGGCACATTCGGCATTGCGCGTGCGGTTGCCGATGCCTATGCGACTACGATCGTCGGCGGCGGCGATACCGACGTGGCAGTTCACAAAGCCGGCGTGTCCGACAGTATTACGTTCATCTCCACCGGCGGCGGAGCATCGCTTGAACTCCTCGAAGGAAAGGAACTTCCGGGACTCGCGGCGCTCATGGACGACGGGGAATGAACTGGTTCAAGACGGAAGACGCAGAGATGTGAACTTAACCTTGGAATTTTTTCTCGGCGTCCCCCGCTATCGCTGCTATAAAAAAGCTCACGACAAGGGGTTTCCTTATGAATCCAAAAAGACGGCCTATCATTGCAGGCAACTGGAAGATGAACAAGATCACGGTAGAGGCTCATGACCTGGCGAACAAGCTCGTCCACGCGGTGCGGGACGTTAAAGGCAGGGACGTGGTGCTCGCCCCTCCCTTCACCGCGCTCATGACCGTGGCGGAAGTTATCAGGGAGACCGGCGTTGCGCTTTCGGCCCAGAATATGTTCTGGGAGGACAGGGGGGCGTATACCGGCGAGATCTCGGCGGAAATGCTGTTGGATTCGGGCTGCAAATATGTTATCATAGGCCACAGTGAGCGTCGGCAATATTTCGGCGAGACGGACGAGACCGTAAACAAAAAGGCCCGGAAAGCCCTGGTCAAGGGGTTGCTCCCCATTGTATGCGTGGGTGAGACTTTGGCCGAACGAGAGTCCGGAAAGGTGAATCAGGTCATCGAACGGCAGGTAAACGGCGCGCTCACGGGCATATCGGCTGACGAGATGAAGAGGGTCGTAATCGCCTACGAACCTGTCTGGGCGATCGGAACCGGCAAGACCGCAACACCGCAGCAGGCCAATGAGGTTCACAGCCTCATCCGGGAGAAAGTGAAAGTTTTGTACGGTCCCGATGTGGCCGAATCCCTCCGAATCCAGTACGGCGGAAGCGTGACGCCGGATAATATTTCGTCGCTCATGGCCATGCCCGATATCGACGGCGCTCTCGTCGGCGGCGCAAGCCTGAAAGCCGAGTCTTTCGCTGCGATCGTAAAATTCACATAACAGGAAATCCGGCTTTATACCCATGAGGAGGTAATAATGCGTATTCTTTTGATAACAATTCATGTCATCGTCTCCGGTATACTGGTGTTCATGGTTCTTTTGCAGAAAGGCAAAGGCGCGGACATCGGCGCGGCCTTCGGCGGCGCTTCCCAGACCGTCTTCGGGCCGCGGGGCGCCCAGAGCTTTCTGGCCAAACTCACGACCGGAGCAGCGGTCGTGTTCATGCTGACGTCGCTCGGGCTCGCCCTGACCACAGCGAAGAGGAGCTCGGTCATGGAAGAAGCCAAGCCGGCCCAGACCCAGCAGGCGCCGGCGGTTCCGCTCGCTCCGCCCGTACCGGCGCCGGCGCAAAAGTAACTGAAGTTTTGGGCGTTGACATCTCGATATTGCAGCATGAGTTGCGGGGTAGGCCTTGCCTACCCTTTTATTTTTGGGTGCTGCTTCTTTGGACATGGATAAAAGTGCAATTACCTGAATCGCCGTCACGAGTGATTATGAAGAACGCGTAAAGTTGCATCCGCATTTCCCCGACCGCAACCCGAAACTGTATAAATGCGCGACCTCAGAGTGTTCAACAATGAAAAAGTTTTTCGTTTACATACTCCCTCTTTGCCTGCTGTTTTTCGCCTGCGTTAAAAAGGCCGAGCGTGATCCCAATACGTTCGTCGAAGGCTCCATCGGAGACGCCCGGCGGCTCAACCCGGTGATCGCGAACGACAGTGCATCGGGTGCGATCAACGATCAGGTCTTTAACGGCCTTGTGAAATACGACAAGGACATCAAGCTCGTTGGCGACCTGGCGGAGCGGTGGAAAGTTTCGAACGGCGGCAAAACCATTACCTTTTTTCTGCGCAAAGGGGTAAAATGGCATGATGGCGTGGAGTTCACTGCTGAAGATTGTCTGTTCACGTACCAGAAGCTCATCGACCCGAAAGTCGCCACCCCTTACAGCAGCTCGTTCACGGACATCGCAAAAGCGGAGCCGATCGGGAAATACATCTTCCGGGTGACCTACAAGGAACCTTTTTCACCGGCGCTCGACAGCTGGGCAGGCATGGGCATCATCCCGAAACATCTGCTCGAAGGCAAGGACATCAACACGGACGAGTTCAACCGTCATCCCGTGGGAACGGGGCCCTATAAGTTCAAGGAATGGATCGCGGGCCAGAAGATCGTGCTCGATGTGAACAACGATTACTTCGAGGGCAGGCCCAATATCGACCAGTTCATCTACCGGATCATCCCGGACAGTTCGACCATGTTCCAGGAACTCCTTTCCGGCGGTGTGGATATGATGGGACTCACCCCGCTCCAGTATCTTCGCAAGAGCGAAACCCGGCGGATCAGGGAAAATTACCAGAAGTTCAGGTATCCCTCGAACGGCTACACCTATATGGGCTACAACTTGAGAAGCCCGCTCTTCTCGGATGTTCGCGTGCGCCAGGCGCTGGCCTACGCGATTGATCGGCAGAGCATTATCGACGGCGTTCTTTTAGGTCTCGGCAAGCCCTGTACCGGCCCCTTTTCCTACGTGTCCTGGGCGTACAACCCTCATGCCAAGAGCTACCCGTACAATCCCCGGTTGGCGCGCGAAATGCTCCGTGAGGCCGGATGGAAGGACACCAACGCCGGCGGGATCCTCGAGAAAGACGGCATGCCCTTCAGTTTTACGATTTTGACCAACCAGGGGAACAACGAGCGGATTCGCACCGCAGAGATCATCCAGCAAAACCTCAAGGCTGTAGGCATCGACGCCAAGATCAGGGTCATGGAATGGCAGGCCTTTTTGGAGCAGATCGACAACCGCTCTTTTGATGCGATCATCCTGGGGTGGCAAATGAGCCGCGATCCCGACCTCTACGACATCTGGCACTCGAGCAAAACAAAAAAGGGGGAGTACAACTTTGTCGGTTACAAGAATCCCGAGGTCGACCGGCTGCTCGTGGAGGGGCGGCGCACGTTCGACATCGAGAAGCGGAAAAAGATTTACTACCGGATCCACGAGATCCTGGCCGAAGAACAGCCCTATGCGTTCCTCTATGTGCCCGACGCGTTGCCGATCGTGCACAAGCGGTTCAAGGGCATAGAGCCTGCGCCGCTCGGCATCATGTACAACTTCATCAAGTGGTACGTGCCGAAGGACAGGGCGGAGTGGTAATATAATTCAGTTCGGAGTTCAGAGTTATTTGTATCGGATCTCAACCTTGAATCTTGAACTCAGAACTTTGAACTCTTCAGGTAATCATGGCCATCATCAACGTACAAAGTCTTTCAAAGCAATTTAAGACGATCAAAGCCGTAAATGATATTTCTTTTACGGTGAACGAGGGCGAGGTGTTCGGTTTCCTCGGGCCGAACGGAGCGGGAAAGACCACGACCATCAACATCCTTTGCACCCTGCTGTCGCCCACGGCAGGAAGAGCGGAGATCGCGGGCTTCGATTGCGCCGAAAATCCGGACGATGTGCGTTCCGCTATCGGTCTTATTTTCCAGGACACCACGCTCGACGCCGGATTGACGGCCTACGAGAATTTGAAGTTCCACGCCTATCTTTACAACCTCGACCGCAAGCTCACGGAGCGCAGGATCGACGAGAT
>JAWOJY010000164.1:0-4833 GCA_033854515.1 Nitrospirota bacterium | reverse complement strand
CCGACCAATGGATCTTAAGCGGGATCAGTTTCTCAAGAAGTTCCATCGTGCGGGCCTTGTCGCCCACGAACTGGCTGGCGGCGAAGAAGATGTGGCGTGATCCGCACTTCTTGATCTCCTCGACAATTTCGTCAGCAGGGCGACAGCGCCAGCTGTAGTCGCCGTTCAGTCGCCGCTCAGCGCAGAAGTCACACGTGTAGGGGCAGCCACGCGACTGCTGGATGACGTACGGACTGTAAAAGACATGGTTCTTCCTGTTGAGCAGATCCCAGCGCGGTGTTGGTAAGCCGACGAGGCTCGCAACCTCCTTGCGCTTGTAGAACCTCTGCAGGCGCCCTGCCGCGGCGTCCGCGAGCATCTGCGGAAAGATCTCTTCGCCCTCGCCGATGCAAATGGCGTTGGCGTGGTCAGCCATCTCCTCGTGGTAAAAGGTTGCATGGGGCCCGCCCATCAGAACAGTAATTCCTCTCTGGCGGAACCTGTCGGCAACCTCGAAAGCCCTGAGTGAGGTTACGGTGCGAACTGTGATAGCGACAATGTCGTATCGACCGTCGTAATCGGGCTCGTCGATCTCGTCGTCGCTCAGCGTCACGTGCCATTTGTCCGGTGCCATCGCTGCCAGGTAAGGCATGACGGCACCGACCAGCTTGCGCTTGCGGATTCGGAGCGGGCGGCGGTCGTCGCGGGAACGGTAGGTAGCGGCCTGAATGATCAACAGTCTAGGCACGAAGACACCCTCCCGGTACGCGTACCCTTGCAATTTTGGCATCCCATGTTGTCCCCCCATTCTCTTTACTCTTAATACTTCTAATGATACCATGGCGGGAACAGCCTCAGTCTCTAATAGTAAGGCATGAGCAATATCATAATCGAGATAATATAGTCCTTCCTGTAGGTGTGGAGTTCCCATTAATTGCAACAATCCATAGTTCATTCCGAAATCCACATTCCCTGGATACCTTCTTTTGGTCCTTATCAAGCGATAATTTAATCGAACAGCACAAGGATAAGTACCGTCGGGATTGACCGAAAAGTTCTCAAGCCTGAATATTTGTATGTTGAACGAATTGCAAGATGCTGATAAAAATTAACTGATAAAGTCCAGGACATCGTGGACACATTTTAGGTCCAGGACATCGTGGACAAAAGTTCTTTGACAGTCGAATAGCCACAGCAGCGACGTATCATGAACACCAAACCAAAGAGGGAGGTGTTCATGAAAAAGCAGAAGCGATTAAAAGCGGTACAGCGGTTCTATGAAGGAGAAGAGCCGGATGAGATTCGCGCTTCCCTCGGCTGTTCTCGTTCATGGTTATACAAATGGGCTGCACGATTTGACCCTGATGATCCGACTTGTATGGAAGATCGATCGCGGCAGCCGCTAACCAGTCCTCTGCGCACCCCCGCCGAGATCGAAAAGATCGTGGAGCTGATCAGGCTGGACCTGTATAACAATAATCTCTTCTGTGGCAAGCAAGCCATCCAGTGGAAGCTGATCGATATGGAGGTCCAACCAGTCCCTTCGCTTACGACGATCGGCCGCATCCTGAAACGCCGGGAACTCACGAACCGACGAACCGGAAGATACACGCCGAAGGGCAAGAAATATCCCGAGCTCCCAGCGCAAAGGCCGAACCAAACCCAGCAGATCGATATGGTCGGTCCCTGTTATCTTGCCGGCCCGATCAAATTCTACAGCCTGAACGTCGTGGATACGGCGATCAACCGCTGCGGGATAGAACCGATGCCTTTCCGAGATGCGCAAAGCATTTTAGACGCTGTTTATGCGGTCTGGATGCGCATGGGGATACCTGAGAACCTGCAGATGGACAACGAGCTCTCCCTTTACGGGAGCCCGACCCATCCCCGCGGTATGGGGCCGCTTATTCGTCTCTGTCTGCGGTACGGGGTCAATCTTTTGTTCATCCCGCCTTCTGAACCATGGCGAAACGGGATTATCGAGAAATTCAATGATCATTACCGCCAAAAGTTTCTCGACAAGCTCACCATGGTATCTATACCGCAGCTTCGGAAGGAATCGCTCGCTTTTGAACATCGGCATAACAGCACCTATCGCTATAGCAAGATCAAAGGCAAAACGCCGCTGGCGGCGTTAGCCGAAAAGAAAACGAAGCTGATCTTCCCGAGCAAAAGCGATGCTCCGAAGCATCCCTTGGATAAGCCGGAAGAAGGCCGCTATCATCTTGTGAGATTTATCCGAGGTGATTGCCGCCTGAACATCTTCGGAGAGATATTTCCTGCGCCACCGCAGACCCAGTACGAATATGTTGTGGCTACTATCGATGTCAAAGAACAAAAGTTGAAGCTCTATCTGGATACGATCCAGGTCGAAGAATACAAATATCAGCTGCGATGAATTAATCGGCCCTTATCACGACATCGCGGCAACATAATTTCGAGTCCACGATGTCGTGAGCCTTTTTTCTGTCCACGATGTCCTGGACCTTGTCAAGTAACTTTCAAATAGTAAATACTGCTTTTCCGGCCAACAATTATTAGCCGAAAATGGTATAATCACTCATCAAGGGAGAAATTTATGAAAACAACAGCGGGTTTGTGGATTAACCACAAGAAAGCTGTGATCGTGGTTGTTACAGACAAAGGGGAAGAAATAAAACTGATAATATCAAAGGTTGAAAAACAGCCCGGACGTTCTGGAGGTGTACGTACTACGACTCCCTATGAAAAACAAATTCTCGCAGATGACAGCCTAGAGAGAGTGTTTAAGGGACATCTTAACACTTACTATGATGCAGTAATTTCGTGTATTCGTGATGCAGAGGCTATTCTGATATTTGGTCCAGGTGAGGCAAAAAGCGAGCTGAAAAAACGTATCAAGAGAAACAAGCTCAGCGGACGCATCGTAGGTATTGAAACAGTTGACAAGATGACTCATGGTCAAATTGCAGCAAGAGTTCGACAGTACTTTTCAAAATAGAGTTCGGCAATAGGATCGAGATAGAACAACCAACAAGGAGCTGCAGTGAACGCGAATAGGCCGCGCCGCTGAACATTCCAGTCGTTGATCATCAATTGCTTCAAATCCTCGAAATTGCTCAGTAGTAGGTGGCGGCAAGATAGACCGAGATCTATGAAAAGTGTAAAATATCGGGTGTAAAATGCGGTGTGATGAAGTCAGCAACGGTTGCTTCTTATGGAATATGCTGATTTCTTTGTAACTGATATCCATTGAATTCATGAAAGACTTATTACAAGAAAAAACAAAATGCCTTCTGATCCAGCCGCTGTTCTCAACATTCAGCTTCTGGAATTATCGGGATGTGTGCAGAATAGCGGGGGCTCAATACCCAGCGGCGCCTTTAGGGTTAATGACGCTGGCAGCGTTACTGCCCCAGCATTGGGATTTCAAGCTGATTGATGAAAACGTCGAACCATTAAAGGACGAACACTTCGATTGGGCGGACATTGTTTTTGCCGGGGCCATGCTCCCCCAGCAAGACCGGCTGCTTACCATCATAAAAAAGGCGCATGAAAAAAGCCGTCCGATTGTAGTGGGAGGACCTGATCCTACTTCTCAACCGGGCATTTATCGCGAGGCAGATTTCCTTGTGCTCGGCGAGGCGGAAGTGACCATTCCCCCGTTCGTCAATGATTTGAGAAGCAACGTAACCTCCGGCACATATGCATCAGCCGAAAAGGCCGACATGGCAGAAGCGGTCATACCCAGGTTTGACCTTGTCAGGCTTAAGGACTATTTGCACATCGGGATCCAGTTTTCCCGCGGATGTCCCCATAACTGTGAATTTTGCGACATCATCGAACTGTTCGGAAGAAAGCCGCGGACAAAGACCCCTGACCAGGTGATTCGAGAACTCCAGCGGCTGTATGATATGGGATACCGGGGCCACGTGGATTTCGTCGACGATAACCTTATCGGGCATAAACGAGACGTCACACAGGCATTGCTGGCCGTCAACGAATGGTTGGAAGTGAGGAATCATCCCTTCTTCTTCAGCACGGAGGCATCGATTAACCTGGCAAAAGAAGAAGAGCTCCTTCAGTTGATGCGCGAGGCGGACTTCCGGTATATTTTTGTCGGTGTCGAAACTCCCGATGAAGAGTCTTTGAAACAGACACAGAAATGGCAGAACGTCAATATTTCCATGGCCGACTCGATACGATTGTTTTACGACTATGGCATGATCGTGAACGCCGGATTCATCATCGGTTTTGACAGCGAGACGGAGAGGTCCGCCAGACAGATGGTCACGTTCATTCAGGATACGGGCATCTGCATGGCCATGGTGGGCATGCTCGTTGCTCTGCCGAATACGCAATTGACGAGAAGGCTCAAGAAAGAAGGAAGACTCTTTGATGACGGCATCTACCTTGCCAATACGACAAACGAGATTGACCAGACCACCAGCGGACTGAATTTCAGAACCTTAAGGCCCCGTCTCGACATCCTTACCGATTATATCGATATTGTAACGCATCTCTATGAACCAGAAAATTATTATAAGAGGGTGCTGTATACCGCCTGTCACTTAAAACCAGCCGCCAAATACAAACCCAGCCTTAAAAAAGTGCTCATGAACATCAGGTCTTTTCTCAGGCTGTGTCGGTTGATAGGCCTTAAGAGAGAAACCGGCTTGTTATTCTGGGCGATGATTTTCAAGGTCCTTATGAAAAACCCTCGTGCCCTTGAAGCAGCAGTCAACCTCTCTGCAATGCACATCCATTTTTATAAACAATCGAGATTTCTGGTTGAGCTTCTTGAGAAAAGAAAAAAATTTATCCAGGAAATCGGGGAAAACAGGTACAATGAAATGATGCTGCAAAGAGATAAAT
>JAWOJY010000163.1:0-3132 GCA_033854515.1 Nitrospirota bacterium | reverse complement strand
AAGAGATTGTCGGGCGAAGCATCGAGCGTGATTCGCAAGAGTTCTTTAGCATCGAGCCCGAGAATCGGCCTGCCGTCGGCAGTAAGGTTGCCGATTTTTGAAAGAGCGAGATTCAACCGGGCAGCCGCGGCAAAGTCCGGCGCAAGGATGACAGAGTGTATCTTCCGGGTCTTTCCGTTCTTGCTGTAGATGCAGCTTATCTCCGCCGAGAGAACGAAAGAGATGTCCGCCTTGCACGACGAGGGGACGTCGTCAATCTGAAATTCCTTCTTGAGTCTGAACAAGCCATTGCCCGCGGGTTCGAGCTTTTCATCAAGCTCCTGGAGCCACTTCGGGTGCGTAAAGTCGCCGGTGCCGATGACCGTGATGCCCTTGAGCTGTGCCCACTTCCATATGCCCTCGGGCGACATGTCTTTGCTCGTTGCGCGGGAGTAGTGGGAGTGGACGTGAAGGTCGGCGATAAAACGCATGGAGGATTATAGCACGAAAAATCTTTTTTGCCACGGATTATCATGGATGGACATGGATGAATCCAAACGGCCGAGGTAGCCGTCATTCCCGCAGAGGCGAAAATCCGGCGTCTCGGTATAATTATATCAATATTGTTATGTCGCTTTCATTTACAAAAAAACATATTTCTGGTACACTTGTATCCGTCCGCTTGTTATATTGTCGACACAATATTTCACGACACCACATAAACTCAATGATATCTCAGGGCAGAAGTCGCTCAATCAGCGGTTAAGGGTTCGAGGATACTCAATTGGCTTACGTGAAAATACGACTGCCTGAGTCCACTCCTCCGAAAGTGCGGCAATTCGTTGAGAAACGCATCGAACCACTATATCTAAGTGACGTTCATGCTATGTTCCGTCTCCCGTTACCGGCTCAAGGAATAAATACGGGGCTGAACTTCTCTATCGCGCAAATCTTGATGGCGACCATTAGTGGAGTATCAACGACACTATACGACCACGTCGGAGAGCCTGGCGACTTGTTTAAAGGTGTTGTCAAGGAGCATTTCCCTTGGGAACAGGAATCATGTTCTATGCCTCCAGAAGCCGCGGCTGCTATCATTTACGATGTGTTTCGTAATCCCCTATCGCATGCTGCAGGGCTAACAATGAAACGGCGAGGCGATAACCGGTATTTGATTCAGAGCGATTCCGTCGAAAAAATTAAGAGGCGTTTAACTGAAGACAAGACTATGGGCCATTCGGAGCTGTGGCTTGAAAACCTGGAGGGTTCCGTAGCCCGCCCCGCTATGGGAGCAACCCTCGTGGTTGAACCCAGGAAAAAGGTGCTCCTCATCGAAGGCTTGTATTGGTGCGTGCGGCGCATGATACAGAAACTCGCCGCGGATGAGCAGCGAATGGCCCAGGCAGAGAAATTTCTAAAGAGCTACACCTAATCGGGTAGCCGGGGGATTCTCTCCCCCAGCCCCCACACCACCCGGCGTGCGGGTCTCCCCCAAGGGGACTTCCTTCGGGCGTGCAAATGCATCCAGGCGGTTCGCGGAAGTTATCGGGCCATAGCCGGAGATTGAACCGTATCCACGATTCCGGGGACTGCCATTCATTTCAATTATCGCCGTTATGCACACTCTCTAACGGGGTGAACCCTATCCCCTGAACCAATGGGCTTCGTCATGTAGTGCTGACTTGCCCGGGGACTGAGCCTTGTATGCGGTTTCTGTCCGTCGGCTCGCACGTTTGCCTTAGGCTTCCTCCGGACGGTCGGTCGCCCTTCCGCCCTTGCCTTGGGCTGGTACTTGTGCTACTCTGGTTCTCGTACAGGGGACTTGCACCCCATTAGTTCACGCCCGTGCCGGGCGTACACCAGCCGGTCGAGAGGGTCGGGAGTACCCGCCCCTCACCGGCGCGTTGAAGGTGTAGAAAAAGTCATTTTATGCTATAGTAGCGCCATCGAAACGCACTTCTGAAGCAATCAAAACCCCTCACCTACGGGAGGCGTATGGCGAAGTATAAAGAGTACGACTATTCTCAAGGCAAGTTCATCCCTCTCAGCTTCGATAAACAGATCCTCACCGGAACCTTCGAACACACACTCCATTATCTTATCGATAACGAAATTGACCTTTCTGCCTTCGATCTGCGATACAAGAACGACGAAACCGGCGCGCCGGCCTACGACCCTCGGATACTTTTAAAGATCGTTTTGTACGCCTATTCCAAAGGAATCACTTCCAGCCGGAAGATTGCCGACTGCTGCAACGAGAATGTCGTATTCATGGCCCTCTCCGCTGACACCCGGCCGCACTACACAACCATAGCGGAGTTCATCTCCTCCCAGGACCAGGAAACCGTAAAGCTCTTTCTCGAAGTGCTGCTCATCTGCGACGAGATGGGCCTGATCGGCAAGGAGATGTTCGCGGTAGACGGCTGCAAGCTCCCGTCGAACGCCTCTCGGGAATGGAGCGGTACCAAGAAGGATCTGAAGCACAAGAAAGAGAAGATGGAGAAAGCCATCCGGCAGATCATCGCAAAGCACTCCGAACGAGACAAAACCGAGGCAGATAAAGCGGTTATAGAGAAAGAAGAACAGTACGTGGAAACTCTGCGCTCCAAGGTCAAAAAGATCAAGGACTGGCTCAATGACAACGACGACAAGCCGGGCAGCAGCAGGAACGGACCACGGAAGAGCAATATCACCGACAACGAAAGCGCCACGATGAAAACCAGCCACGGCGTCATCCAAGGATACAACGGTGTCGCCATGGTGGACAGCAAACACCAGATTGTCGTGCACGCGGAAGCCACCGGAGATTCCGAACCGGCGATCCTGAAGCCAATGGTAGAGCAAACCCGCGAGAACTTCCAGGAGATTGGCAAGGAAGAAAACGTCTTCGAGAAGACCAAGCTGTCAGGAGACACCGGCTTCCACTCCGAGAAAAACATGGAGTTCATCATCGAGAACGGGATCGACGCCTATATCGCCGACAACAAGTTTCGCCATCGCGATCCCCGGTTCAAAGACGCGGACAGGCATAAAGAGCGGTTCAACAAGGAGATGGCCAAGAAATTCGACCGGCCGATCATTTTCAGCCGAGAGACTTTACCGTCAGCCCGGACAAAAACTTCGCCATCTGCCCGGCAGGCAAGCGGATGTACA
>JAWOJY010000162.1:0-10983 GCA_033854515.1 Nitrospirota bacterium | reverse complement strand
GCCGCGGTCATGGGGCAGGACGTCTTTATCGCCGCCGAGGTCAAGAAGGGCGATGTGACCCTGAAACTGCGCGGGGACGACGGCGTTCCGCTGTGGGCAGGATGCAGGGGCTGCAGGATGCTGTAAGAAATCCGCGTGCTGATGCTCAGAGGAGGTCTTCCGTTCACACAACGGCGGGAGGCCTCTTTTTTTGTCTGATCCCTCTGCGGCAAGGGCCGCGGGATCGCGGGCTGGACAAAATTCTTGACTCTTTTATCTTGCGCTCCTACAATGTAAAACTTCGTCAGTGGCAGCTCGAAGCACCTGACAAAGATATGAATATGGGATTCCTTCCTCGAGCATCACGTGCAGATGTACACTATAATTATGATCATTTCACTTATCGCAGCCATGGCGGAAAACCGCGTGATCGGGCGCGGAAATTCGCTTCCCTGGGACATCCCGGCGGACATGAAGAGGTTCCGGTCCATCACGATGGGACATCCCGTCATTCTCGGACGGAAGACCTTCGAGATCATCGGCCGTCCTCTCCCAGGCAGGAAAAATATCGTGCTCACGAGAAGGAAAAACTACAGGGCCGAGGGCGCCATTATCGTTCACGACCTTGAATCTGCATTTGCCGCCTGCGGGAGGACGGACGAAGTCTTCGTCTGCGGGGGCGGCACGGTTTTTCATGAAACTATCTCCCTTGCGCACAGGATATATCTGACGGTGATCCATACAGTAATTGAAGGCGATACCTATTTTCCGGAAATACCCGCCGGCTTCGTCGAAGTCAAGAGAGAGGAAGTGGAAAACCCGCCGCCGCATGCTTTTGTACTGTATGAGCGGAAGAAGGCGGAGTAGAAAGCAGGCATGAGCACGTCGTCCTTTCATTGACACTCGTCAGAGGAAAGAGTAATATTTTCACATGCCGAAGTTTAAGATCGTATCAGACTTTAAACCTACGGGAGACCAGCCGCAGGCGATAGAGAAGCTCTCCGAGGGGATGCTGAAGGGCCGCCGGCACCAGGTTCTCCTGGGCGTGACGGGCTCGGGCAAGACCTTCACCATGGCGAACGTCATCGAGCGTGTTCAAAAGCCCACGCTCGTGATAGCGCACAACAAGACGCTCGCGGCCCAACTCTACAACGAGTTCAAGGAACTCTTCCCGGAGAATGCGGTTGAATATTTTGTTTCGTACTACGACTACTACCAGCCCGAGGCCTACCTTCCGCAGACGGACACCTATATCGAGAAGGACTCTTCCATCAATGAACAGATCGACCGCATGCGCCACGCGGCCACAACGGCGCTCTTCGAGCGGAACGACGTCGTCATCGTCGCTTCGGTCTCGTGCATCTACGGCCTAGGCTCGCCTGAGGCATATCACGGCATGCTCCTCTTCCTCGAGCGAGGACAGCATATCGAGCGGGACGCCATTCTCAGGAAGCTCGTGGACATCCAGTACACGCGGAACGACTACGACTTTCACCGGGGGACCTTCAGGGTCCGCGGCGACGTCGTGGAAATATTCCCGGCGTCCTACGAGAACACGGCCGTCCGGGTGGAACTCTTCGGCGACGAGATTGACTCGATCTCAGAGTTTGATCCGCTCCTCGGTACGCCGCTCCAGAAGCTCGAAAAGGCCGCGATTTATCCGAACAGCCATTATGTGATCCCCGATACGAGGATGAAATCGGCCATCGACGGCATCCACGAGGAACTCAGGGAACGGATACAGTACTTTCGCAAGGAAAACAAACTCATCGAGGCGCAGCGCATCGAACAGCGCACGCTGTTCGATCTCGAGATGATCCAAGAGATGGGCTACTGCCACGGCATCGAAAACTATTCGCGCCACCTTTCGGGCAGGCAGGCGGGCGAGCCGCCGCCGACGCTCCTCGATTATTTTCCGAAAGACTATCTCTTGTTTGTCGATGAATCTCACGCCACGATTCCGCAGATCGGGGGCATGTTCAACGGCGACCGGTCGAGAAAACAGACGCTCGTCGACTACGGGTTCCGTCTCCCCTCGGCGCTCGACAACCGGCCGCTCAACTTCCAGGAATTCGAGGAGCGCGTCAGCCAGGCCGTGTACGTCTCGGCGACGCCCGCCGACTATGAGATTGAAAAATCCGACGGCAGGACCATCGAACAGGTCATCCGGCCCACGGGCCTCACGGACCCGAAGATCAGCGTTCGCGCGGTCAAGGGCCAGGTGGACGACCTGCTTTCGGAGATCCGCAGGCGTGCAGAATCCCGGGAGCGCGTGCTCGTCACGACCCTTACCAAGCGCATGGCGGAGGACCTGACCGAGCACTACAAGGACCTGAACGTGAAAGTGCAGTATCTGCACTCGGACATCGAGACCCTCGAGCGTGTGGACATCATCCGCGACCTCCGCATGGGCAAGTACGACGCGCTCATCGGCATCAACCTCCTGCGGGAGGGGCTCGACATCCCGGAGGTTTCGCTCGTGGCGATCCTCGACGCGGACAAGGAAGGGTTCCTGCGCTCCACTCGCTCGCTCATCCAGACCATGGGCCGCGCGGCGAGGAACGTGAACGGCGAGGTGATCCTCTACGCCGACGCAATGACCGACTCCATGCGCAGGGCGATCGACGAGACGGAACGCCGTCGTAAAATCCAGGAAGCCTACAACGAGAAGCACGGCATCACGCCGCAGTCCATCAAGAAGAACATCCAGGCGGCGCTCCGCACGGTCTACGAGGAAGATTACTTCACCGTGCCGGTCGCGGCGGAAGAGAGGGAGGAGTATATCTCCACCATTGAGATACCGAACCTCATCATCAGGTGGGAGAAGGAGATGCGCGCCGCGGCCAAGGCCCTCGACTTCGAGCGTGCCGCCGAGCTCAGGGACAAGATCAAGGCGCTCAGGCAGAAGGAGATGGCGGTGGGGGTGAAGGTGGAGTAGGGTCTTTTTTTACCACGAAGGATACGAAGCACACGAAGGGGAAGGAGAACCTTTGGATTTCGATGAATTATCGAAGCGGGTAATTGGTTCGGCAATTGAAGTCCACAAGGCCCTGGGGCCTGGATTATTGGAAAACGCGTACAAGCAATGTGTTGCGTATGAATTGACTCGTGCAAATATAAAATTCCTCATGGAAGCTGAGCTTCCCGTTATCTATAAAGAAGTACGGATTTCATGCGGATACCGAATAGATTTGCTGATAGAGGACCAACTGATCGTAGAATTAAAGTGTGTTGACAAGATTCATCCTATCCACGAAGCTCAAATATTGACGTATATGAAGCTTGCAAATATAGGCGTGTTTGTTAATAAATTTTAACGAAAAATATTTAAAGCATGGCATTAAACGGTTCGTTCTATAATCCATCTTCTCTTCGCGATCTTCGTGCTCTTCGTGGTTAATTAAGGGCTTTCATATGGAAACAGATCGATTAAATCGTATTTACAAAAAATTAGGCAAGTTCTTAACCGACCCGCGAGCGCCTTTTCTCGTGGTGTCCATCGAGACGCAAGCGCTTCTCGTCTGCGCAAACGACGCCGTTGTCGAGCGATACGACTGCTCCACCTCCCGTTTCGGCAACGGCAATCGGGAGAACTCGCTCAAAACGCCGCTCGGTGTTCATCGGATCAAAGAGAAGTTCGGCGCCGGCGCGCCGCCGGGCCGCATTTTCAGAGACCGCGAGGATACGGGCATGGACTGGGATCACGGCCAGAACGAAGATAACCTGATCCTGACCCGTATTCTGCGGCTCGAAGGCCTTGAAGAGGGGATCAATAAGGGCCCGGGTGTGGATTCATACGAGCGCTATATCTATATCCACGGCACCGGCCGGGAAGACCTCATCGGCACTCCTCTGTCGCACGGGTGCGTATGCCTGCGCAATCTCGATGTCATTCGCCTGTTCGACAGCGTCAAGGAAGGCACCCTCGTCTACATCGATCCTCCACCTGTCATAATCGGCGAACACCAATGCCGCAGCGTCCATTTTACCGGTATTTTCGGTAGCGGCATGAGCGCGCTGGCGCAATACCTTCGCTTCCAGGGGATCACAGTCTCGGGTTCCGATCGGTTGCTTGGAAGCGACGATACCGCCTCTATCCGGCGGACGCTCGAAGGGCTCGGGTGCGCCATCGTCAACCAGGACGGTTCGGGTGTCAGTGCGGACACCGATATCGTCTGCGTTTCCACGGCGATAGAAGAATCGAACCCCGACATCGCTGCCGCGCGCAGCCGCGGTCTTCCCATCGTCCATCGCTCCGATCTGCTTAGCGCCCTCATCGCGACAAAAAAGACCATTGCCGTCGCCGGCACCAGCGGCAAGTCGACGGTGACCGCAATGATATTCGAATTCCTGACCGCCTGCGGAAAATCTCCCTCCCTCATAAGCGGCGCGGGCCTGCGCAGGCTCGAAAAACAGGGGCTCATCGGCAATGCCTGGAGCGGCGGCTCGGATATCCTGGTCGTGGAGGCGGACGAGAGCGACGGAACCCTCGTCAAATACCGTCCCGAGGCCGCTGTCATCCTGAATATTTCCAAGGACCACAAAAGCATAGACGAGATATCAAAGCTTTTCGAAGCACTGGCTTCGCAATCTCAATGGACAGCTTCAAATGCCGACGATCCGGTCCTCGCTTCCCTTCCCGCAACCGTGCGCTTCGGCAGAAACGGATCGGGCTCCTGGCGTCCTGACAACGAACAACTCCTGCCGACCTCGGTTAAACTGTTTCGCAACGGCACTGAATATCATCTGCCGCTTCCCGGGGATCACAATCTGGAAAACCTGCGCGCTGCGCTGTGCGTGTGCGAGCAATTCGGCTGCGAGCCGACAGCGCTTGCCGACGCGGTACGAAATTACGAGGGCGTGGCCCGGCGGTTTTCCGTGACCAGGACAAAAGAGAACGTGCACGTGGTAGACGATTTTGCCCATAATCCGGCAAAGATAGCGGCTGCGGTTCGCGCCAGCCGGGGCCTTTCCGAGCGCGTCATAGCCGTATACCAGCCGCATGGGTTCGGCCCGACCCGGTTCTTAAAGGATGAATACATTACAACCTTCCGAACCGCCTTCCGGCAACAGGACTCGCTCTATCTCCTGCCGATCTATTATGCCGGAGGCACGGCGCAAAAAAATATTTCCTCGGAAGATATCATACAGGGCCTTGGTCCCGTGGCATTCCATGCCCGGGCGGTAACGGGTCGCGATGAGTTATTGACAAAATTAAAAGCTGATGCGGGGTCAGGAGACTGCGTTCTTCTCATGGGAGCCCGGGACCCGTCGCTTCCTGCTTTGGCAAAGACGGTCGTGGAGATGTTCGGCGGGGAAATTGAGAAATCATAAAACCCCGTCTCTCGGTCCCGACGTATGCCTTTCATTTCGCAATCCGAACATCCCAAAGCCGGACCGGCTCGCGGCGCCCCATTGCCTCGCGGCGTCCCTTTCCACCTTTATAGTATTGACAATGGTATAACCAATTGGTATGCTCATTTCATGAAAACGGCCATTTCGGTACCCGACGACGTGTTTCGCGAAGTTGAAAAGGTCGCCAAGGAACGACATTCGTCGCGGAGCGAAGTAATCGTTGCCGCTCTCAGGGAATACCTCGAACGCCGCAAGTCCAGGGAGTTGCTTAACGCACTGAATGAAGCATACGGTACGGCGGAAACGACCGAGGAATACGAGGTCCGCAAGAAGGCCAAGAAGCGGTATGGCAGGGCGTTGCGCAAGGAGCTGCCGTGACGGTCCGCCAGGGCGACATCTATTGGATCGACTTGGGCGACCCCAAGGGGTCCGGGCCGGGTTACCGCCATCCGCATGTGGTTGTGCAAAACAATCTGTTTAACGGCAGCAGGATCGGTACGGTTGTCGTCTGCGCTCTCACCTCCAACCTCAAGCGGGCGGCGGCGCCCGGCAATGTTTTCCTGAAAAAGGGGGAGGCGAACCTCAAGAAGGAAAGCGTTGTGAACATAACTCACCTGGTAACCGTCGATAGGGCTGATCTGATCGAACATATCGGCACCTTGTCCCCGACCAGAGTCCGCGAGATAGTCGATGGCATCAGACTGTTGATCGAACCACGGGACCTTCCACGACCGTAACGTATTCTCAGGGCGCAACGGAAAGCATGGCGATGACGTTGGTTCTTCTGTGGCGTATCCACGACGAAGAAGCATTGATGCACGAAGAATTCGGGCCGGAGTGGGAGGCCTATTCTCAAAAATCGTGGCGTCTCATTCCCTTTGTGTACTGACTCGATCGGAGCGGCAATGGACCTGCCCACAAACAAAAACAAAAGCTGGATCGCGCTTCTTCATAAAAGCATCAGCGGGCTTGACGAAAACCGGCAAGCGGCAATTATGAAGCCGTGCGGACAAGGTTGTGCATCGGACATATTGTCACTCTGCGAAAAATTACTGGACAAAAAAGTAAATTCCCTGGAAGACCTTATAACCGGATGGAACATGATCCGCGACCAGCGAGGGCTGACCGGGAGGTGGAAATTTGAACCGGATGCCATCAGGGGCATATTCAGGGAGTGCGGATGCCCGTTGGTCAGATCGGGACTGATCGAACTGCATCCTGTTCAATGCTATTGTTCCCAGGGGATGATGGAAACGGTCTTCTCCGAGGTGGCCCGGAGGCCGATAGAAGTCGAGATCAGGCAGACGATCGGAAGAGGCGATGATGTGTGTCACTTTTTAGTGAAGCTGAAACAGTAAGTTGCTTTACTTGGCCCTGCTTTGTCGATGTGCGCGTTCAGGAAAAGTGATACGCTTATTCGACGACCTTATTGTCAGGGAGCAAGAATGACATGAACAAGTATACAACTATGCTTAAATGGCTGTTATTGGCCGGAGCGGTCTACTTCCTGGGGATTTCGATCGCGCATATGCTGAGGATCAAGGTCCCGCTGCTGTTTCTGTATTTCAGCTTGCCCTCCTACGGATACCAGGACAGAATCATCTCCTTTCTGGCCTTCGGCTGGTCGATCTTCCTGTTCTCGGCCTCTCTCGACCCTGTAAAAAACCGTGATGCGGTCAAAGCAATTCTGATCGCCGGCATCGGAGCGATTTTCGGACTCCACGTGATAAACGCCGTCACCGATTTCAGCTCTCTTGCTCCTGATGTTCATCCGGCCGTGTTCCGGCTCGAGTCACGAGTACTGAGCGTATACGTGGCCGCGTTGATCTTCTTTTATTTCCTTTCAACGAAAGAGAACAGGAAGCGATAACTCCAACTCGAGCATCCTCGATAAGTCCTTCAATTCTGAGTCCGCGTTTTGGCTTCTCACGGTGCTCCTCCTGCGGGGTTCAACTGGCCAGACCGATCTGCTTCATGAACGCCTGGTTGTCCCAGAACAGCCATTCGTGGTCCATGGTGCCGCCTTTCCAGTGACCGATCGTTGCCATGTTGAGCTTGAATGATTTCCCCGTCGGCGGGATCGTCTTGCCGTCCCCTATCGGCATGGGACGCGAGAATGTTCCGGTCATGACGCCCATTACACAGGTCCATTCGTCCGTTCCAAACCTGATGGGATGGACCTTTATGGAGGTGTCCGGCGCGTAGACGAACATGGCTTTGAGGTCCTCGATGTGCTTCGCAATGCCTTTCGTCTCATGCCCGTCTGGCCATGTCACCACGATGTCGTCAGCGTGACTCTCCGACAATCTGTCCCACTTCTGGTTGCTGAACACGTCGAAGTCCAGTTCGTCGAATGTCTTCAGGTGTTCCTGAACCATATCTGTCTGCATTTTGAATGCTGTTGCGCCTGCAGATCTTTTCATACTCCATCACCAACCCTTCTTTCGAAAACCTGCTTCTGTTTAAATTATAGCGCCGTATCTCATACGTGGAAAAGAAAGATTCTTTCGTAAGAGAGTTGTGTGCGCCATTCCAGTCAGCCCGCTTCGCTCGGTCGCTTAGCGTGCCACAGGGGCATTGACGGTTTCACCAAGTTTCACTGTTTATCCGCAGCACTTTCGCTCCGCACGTGCTGTTCGGGCTGGTAGAGTTTCCCGATGAACCGCACGGCACGCTTACAGCGCCTCTCGCTTCGGGGCTGGCCGCCTTATGCGGTAGGCCATTTCACTGCTTTACGAAACAGCCAAAAGAAATGTAAAAAGTCGGCTTTTAGTGAGAGGAAAGAGCAAGGGACCATGAGACGGAACCTTCTGTACCCCGTTGCGCAATGATTGAACAATCGCAGGCCGGAGAACTTCTCTCCGGATTTTTCTTATTGGGATATTCATATCTTCATCCGCTGCTCCAGCCCGCGACAAGAGGAATCATACAGTCTGAGATATAATTGTATTGAGTCGGAAACGGGAATTCACGGTTTTACCGAGGGGCAACCATGACTATCCGCGCAGCATCCCTGGTCCTTGCCGCCATACTTGCCACGGGTATATCGAGCTGTTATTCCGGCGCCTCGGATGCAGGCGCTTCGAATAGAAGGCAAGGGAGGACGGCTTTTTCCGTGCTGGAGCACCACAACAGCCCGAGGCGTGACGGTGTCTATGTCGACCCGACCCTGACAAAGGCCTCGACCGCCGCCTTTCACGTCGACCCTGCGTTCAAGGCGCACGTTCCGGGCGCAATCTATGCGCAGTTACTCTATGTCGCCGGGGGCTCCAACGGCAGGGACATCCTTATCGCCGCTACCGAGGAGAACAACGTGGCCGCATTCGATGCGGTAACGGGCGCTACGGTCTGGGTCCGAAACCTCGGCGCCCCCGTGCCGCTGTCGCAACTGCCGTGCGGGAATATCGATCCCCTCGGTATCACCGGCACGCCCGTTATTGATCCGGCCTCCCGCACGCTCTTCCTCGATGCCATGACGATGTCCGGAAACGGCGTCACCAGGAAACACCTCATCTTCGCGCTGTCACTCAAAGACGGCTCAACAGTTCCCGGTTGGCCGGTCGATGTTTCCGCAACGGTTATCTTCGGCAATAAGCGCTTCGACTCTTCCGTTCAGAATCAGCGCGGTGCACTCGGGTTTGTGAACGGCACTGTTTACGTGCCCTATGGAGGCCACTTCGGCGACTGCGGCAACTATCACGGCTGGCTCGTAGGCGTCCCGGTCGCGAATCCGGGCGCACCGAAAGCCTGGGCCACAGGCGCTGCGGGCGGCGGGAGCTGGGCGCCGAGCGGCGTAGCATCGGAAAACGGCTCAATATTCATGGCGACAGGCAACACCTTCGGTACCATACGCTGGGCGGGCGGAGAGGCGCTCATACGCTTCAGCGCCGGCCCCCTTTTCAGCGGCAGGTCCAGCGACTACTTTGCCCCGAGCAACTGGCGGTTGCTCGACTTCAGGGACCTCGACCTGGGCGGCACGGGTCCGGTGATTCTGGACGTTCCCGGCGCCGTTCCCTCAAAACTCCTTGTCGGCCTCGGGAAGGACGGCAAGATTTATCTCGTCGACCGGAACAACATGGGCGGCGTGGGGAGGCAGGTCGCCGTTGCAAAGGTGGCGACAAACAGGATCATTAACGCCGCGGCGGCGTACACAACGAAGCGAGGCACGTACGTCGTCTTTAAAGGTGACGGCAGCAATTGCCCGGCCGGACAGTCCGGCGACCTGACTGCTGTGCGCATTGTGCCGGGCGCTCCGCCTACTGTTCAAACGGCCTGGTGCGCACAGCAGAACGGCGAAGGATCCCCCATGGTTACAACCTCTGACGGACACAATGAGGCCATTGTTTGGAGCGTTGGCGCAGAGGGCGACAACCGCCTCCACGGCTTCGACGGCGATACGGGACGGATCGTGTTCGCGGGCGGCGGCGCGGGAGATGTGGTCGGCTTGGTTCGTCGCTACCACACGCCCATCCTCGGTGGCGGCCGTATCTACGTGGCGGCTGATGGCGTTGTGAAGGCCTTCGTGCGGTAGCTGCTACGTAGTACGATCGGTAATTCGCAGTAAATACATTCCTGGGCGTTTTGCGAAAGGGCGGGGTGCTCGTCACGGCGGGTAAAACTTACGAAGACAAGGCAGCCCAATACGGCGTTCGCGGCGTCTCCTTCATCGTCAGCCTGCCTTTCCCGTTGCAACCTTTGTATCAAACTCGCAGTGCGACCCTGACGGGTATCATTGACGCGGGCACGGGCCGGTGCTACGCTTTTTATAGAAGATGTTTATTGTCCCTTTTGTCCTGCAGTCGAGTAGGCCGGAGAGAGGGATTTTAAACCAAAAGAGAGCACTTGGATGCAGATAAAATAGGATAGACGCGGATTAAAAACAAGAGAAAATCGTCGAGTGAAAAAATTCAGCCGGACGATGACCGAATTTTCAATTGTATCCTCTGATCTTATCGGAGCACATACATCTGCGTTCGACTGCCGTTTTCGGAGTATGTTCAATGGCGGGAGCAACGATCTGGAAAGGATACATCCATTTTGGAGACTTGGACGTGCCCGTAAAGCTGCATACCGTGGTCAGGGAAGAGCGGATACAGTTTCACCTCCTTCACAAGCGTGACCAGGTAAGACTGCGGCAGCAGATGATCTGCGCATATGAAAAGCAGCCGGTGCCTGCGGAGGAGCAGACCAAAGGGTTTGAAGTGGAGGAGGGGAAATATATCATCGTCGATCCGGAGGAACTCGAACAAACCGTTTCCGAAAGCAGCCGGATGATCGAGGTCCACGAATTCGTCAAAACCGAACAAATCGATCCCATTTTCCTTGATCGTGTCTATTACCTGGAGCCGGACATTCCGGATCTTCACGCAAAAAGATACCGCGCGCTTGCCAGGGCCTTGAAGGATATGGATGTGGAAGGCATCTGCACCTGGACCATGAGAAAGCGGTCCTATATCGGGGCCCTGCAGGCGAGCGGGAAGGTGCTTCGCCTGAATACGCTGCGGTATGCCGACGAAGTGGTCGCGGCGGCGTCCCTGGGGTTGCAGGGCGTTCCCCTGTCGGAAAAAGAACTGAAAATCGGGAGCGAGTTGATCAATAAGCTCACGGCCCCCTTTGAGCCGCGGAAGTTCGAAAACGAACATCAAAAGA
>JAWOJY010000161.1:0-13814 GCA_033854515.1 Nitrospirota bacterium | reverse complement strand
CATTGATTGCTATTGCTGCAATGATCGCCGGAGCCGCCAGTGCAGTCGGCATCTGAAGTACATGGCTTTGCCGTGGTCGTGGTCGTCGTCGCGGTAGTTGTGCTTACCAAGCAGTAAGCAGTGCCTGAGCAGGTTGAACCCGCAGTGCAAGAAGTGGTAGGAGCATTGGCGCAATACAAATTAGTGGAGTCGGCGTACGCGAGATCGTACATGCTGGCTGAATTGTCTATCATGAGAAGGAGGTTCGGCGTTACGGTGGCGCCGATATAAGGAGGAGTAACACAGTAATCCGACATCTGCGCCGCGTCAGCGTTTGGAAGGCAATATGAAAACACCATTAACATTATTGAAAAGAAAAGCCCTGTTCCGATAATGGGTTTTCTGTTGATACTTCGTTTGAACACCATGGCTCCTCCTTGCACGGCTCGCTCCCCCCTGAATAGCGTTCTGCTCTTATTCTTCAGTTGTAATAGCAATTATCATGCTATTTTGAATTCATTATTTATTGTACAGTTATACAACCATAGATCTCCATTTCTTGTAGCATGAGATTCTCAATTGTGTAAAAAGTTATATAATCAATTTAGATTAAGAATGGATTTTACTGAAGACTTAAGGAAGGCGACGTGATGTCAGACTTGTTTTTAATTACTAAAAAACAACACCAAATGCATATTTTGTCGTTCCAAATGTAAACATGGCGTGTAATTTTTTAACAGATAAAAAGTAATTTACTCTTTCGTCATTTCCTGATATTATCTACTAAACCTATGCCGTAATATTCCAAGAACGTATTTCCGGAGACAGCATGGAAGCAATCAACAGCTTCATCGATATTTTCCTGCACCTTGACCAGCATTTAGGCGCAGTCATTCAATATTATGGCACGTGGACCTACCTGATCCTCTTTCTCATCATCTTTTGTGAAACAGGCCTTGTGGTCACGCCGATACTTCCTGGAGATTCGCTCTTATTTGCCGCCGGCGCGTTCGCTGCAACAGGCGCCCTCGATGCTTCCCGGCTATTCGGTCTCCTGATTATTGCCGCTGTTGCGGGTGACTCGGTGAACTACTGGGCGGGATATTTTCTCGGGCCAAAAGTGTTTCACAAGGAAAACGTGCGCTTTTTGAACCGAGAATATCTGAAGAGGGCCCATAACTTTTATGAAAAATACGGCGCAGAAACGATCATTGTTGCACGGTTCCTTCCCATCATCCGCACCTTCGCCCCTTTTGTCGCCGGTATCGGACGCATGCGCTATCTTCGCTTCCTCAGTTATAGTATTTTGGGAAGTACGGCCTGGATTTCGCTCTTTGTGTACGGAGGGTACTACTTCGGCAACATTCCGGTAGTGAGGAAGAATTTTTCCCTGGTGATTGTCGCAATCGTTTTCATATCAATCCTTCCTGCGCTTATCCAGCTCCTTCGCCAGCGCAATCGGGCAACCTAACTGGGCGCGCCTTGTCCATCTGGGACATTTCCCGGCTGTCAGGAGCGGCTGTTACAAAAACACTGCACGGATCATGAGCTTTACAAGATCGTGTATCTCTTTCCCCGCTTTTTCAGGAACCCTTCGGTCTCGAGTTGAACAAGATTTGAGCGCACCCGGTCCGTCGGCGCTTCGAGCTTCCGGGCCAAAGCCTGTACGGAATCGTCCGGCTCCTTGAGCATGGTCCTCAGTATCCTCCCCCGGAGCTGGCGGTTGCTTCCCTCGAACTTGGACTGCCGCTGGTAATGCGCGCTTCGGCGATTCGGGTTCGGGAGCTCCTTCTTCAGCATCACACCGTAGTCCATGAGCGCATAGTACCATGACCGTGGATCGGAAGTATCGAGGGTCTTCTCCACGAGCGGTACGATTTCGGCATCGATAATATTATTCCTGTCGTGAAAAAAGAAATGGATGAACACCCGCCTGATATTGGTTTCGATGAATACCGTCGGCCGGTCAAACGCAAATGCCGCTATTGCAGAAGCAGTGGTTTTCCCGATGCCGGGGAGAGTTGTCAATACTTCGACTTCAGACGGAAGCCTGCCCTTGAAGGAATGAACAACGGCCTCCGCGATCTCCTTTAACGCCAGCGCTCTCCGATTGTAACCCAGTCCCTGCCATGCCAACAGTATCTTCGTTAGCTGCGCGCCGGAAAGTGTACGGAAATCCGGAAACTCATGTATGAATTCAGTATATTTTCCAAGAACTCTTTCCACCTGGGTCTGCTGGAGCATGATTTCGGACACAAGAATGCGGTAAGGGTTCCGCGTCTTCCTCCAGGGAAGATCCCGGCCGTGCGCCTCGTAATATCGGTAAATTATTTTACGAAAGGTGTCTATGAGAGCTGGTGCGAACTTCTTTGCTCTTCCGGAACGATAAAAAGAAGGAATTTCAGCCTGTGCGGACGCCGATCCCGGATTTCGGTCTTTTCGTCTCGAGCTTTGCACGGCAGTATTGTAACCTGCCTGCGTTTATACGGCAACAGCATTTTCCGTCATTTCATCTCAAGGGTGAGTGAAAACTCCTGGTAAGCGCTGCCGCCATCGCCGTCATCTACGGAGATTTTAATCGCGACATCCTGTTTTCCTTCCACTTGTTTCGGGACCTCCCAGCGAATCAATCCGGTTGAAGGGTTGATGGTCATGCCTTGTGGTGCTTTCAGCAGACGGTAGGTGAGCCGATCTCCGTCAGGGTCATATGCAGTAATCTGGTAGACATAGACACCGTCGGAAAGGCTGTAATTCGGCGTCGAGGTGATCCGGGGCGCAGAGTTGGATATCGCGACGGTTTCCGATGCTGCAATTTCGCCGGCGGCCTCTCCGTCCGAAGGAGTCACAACCGCGTTCACCTTGTCTTTCTTATGCAGGCCTTTCGTATTGAATGTGTTGTCGCTAGTCAAGTCAGTAACAGCTTTTTTGTTCACGAACCATTGGTACTGGTAGGCGACCTGATCACCATCGGGGTCGGAACAGGTCGGTATCGCTGTAATGATTATGTCGACCGTCGGATCACTCGGATTGATTAAAACAGATGATATGGAGGGCGGCAGGTTTCCGATCGTTACCGGCGCTGTCGTAAAAGCTTTACCGGGCCCGTTGGAATCGGACGGAATAATCTCCACGTACACCCTCGACCCCTTTTTGTATCTTCCCGGCTCCAGCGTGCCGCCCGGTCCCTCCTGGACAACGATATTATCTACGTACCATCTGACCAAATAATTCATAACAGATCCTGAGGAGGATCGGCCTGAATACTGCACGGAAAGTTTTGTCGCTGATGTCGGTTTTTCGGGGAGGAGAATCGCTGAAATAATTTCCGGCGATGTGCCGCCGGAAGCATCAACAGGCGTTCGGCCTGCAACCGGAGCCGTAGGGTTCGAAGCCTTATTTTCGTGCGAGCATGATGAAAGCCCGCTCACGATGAACAATAGAATTGCGCAGACAAGCTTTTTCAACCGGACATCCCTCTTTAAACGTTTCATGAATAACGGCAAAATAGGGCAACCGTGGGATGATCGATTGCCCTATTCGAAATCTATCTCTATTTTTTCAGCCAGTGAATAATATTAGAAACCGTTGAGAGAATGGGCTTGTTTTCCGTCTCGACGATGACGCCGGTCGAAACCTGTATCTTTTTCTTCAGCTTTTCCTCGCCTTCCTTCGGAGGCGTGATAATGATAGCCTCACCGGTCGGCGGAGCGCCGGCGCCGATGTCGACCCTTCTCGCGACTTCGACGTTGCCCGCCGTCTTTATCGTCGTGTGGTCCGTCTGGTCGACCGTCGAGCCGTAGGCCCTGATTGCCATATTCGACGGAGCAACTCCGGTCAGATAATCCAACGCATAGAGGTAGCTTTCCCCCCCATGCGAACAGATATCGTTACTCGGCACATAGGACAAAAAGTCCACAACACCTCCGGCAACGAGCGGCCGGGATATCACCCGTTCACCGGCAGCGCCGGTGGTATTGAGATAAATCACCCAACCTATTGGAGATTCCGGGACGGTTGAAGCGTTCGTGACGGCTGTCACAATGGTCTCTATTTTGAATGAGGTCGAAGCCTTGTCAAAAACGCATGCCTGAACGGTAGAGCCCGTGGTAGGTACGGTGGCCGTCGTTCTGCAGTTCGATACATCGCAGAGTTGGGTCGCGGACGTACATGTTGATGGGCAGCTTGCAGAAGCGCTTGCCGATACCTGTTTCCCCAGATCCTTGATTCCTAGGAAAACCTGCGGGCTCGTATCCGATTCATCCAGTCCGCTGAAATACTTACCCGAGCCGGCATACACCCACAGGTTTCCGACAGAATCCTTGGTCGCATCTGGAGACGCCGTAAACGGATAACCACCGTCGAAGAGTGTTATCAGAGGCGAATTGGATGCCGGCGTACAGTCGGCGTATCCCCTCGATACTCCCGTACCGCAAAGGCTGGGGAGGCCGCCGTTGCTCTCGAGGGGAATTGTCAGGCTCATGATCTTTCCATTCCATGAGCCCGTCAAACAGTTGTTACCTGCGTCATAGGCCGTGCAATAGCTTGTGCCGAAATAAATCTTTTCTGAATGATAATCCTTGTCCGCGTCAATCGACAGTATATCGCTCACGATTGCGTTATGGCCGAGGCCTATTTTCTTCACAAGCGCTCCGGTAGAGAGGTTCAAGATATAAATATAGCCCGTTCTGTTCCGCGCTATGTCCTGGCTCGGCTTCGCCAGCTGCGTGGACCCCGAGCCGAGGACGACATACCAGTTCCCATTGACACCCGGGTCCCCGGTCCGGATGACCGCCGGAGAACTCGTCGTATAGCCGAGATCGGCGTCCGTGAATTCCCAAAGCGGCACGGGGTTCATCACGTCCGTAATGTCGAGTGCGAAGTATGACGACAGGCCCGCGGTGGAACCGGAGATCGGCGGCCCCGTCGGATCGGTCCCGTTCGAGCAGGCGCCTCCGAACCTCATTCCCCCGATAAGAATGGTCTTCCAGCTGGATGCGGTCTTGGCGGCGCCGGCAGCGCCGTTGACGCTCGCATCGTACAGTTTTACCGAGAGGTCGACAAAATACACATGGCAGTAATTCGGGTCTGCGAGATATTTCAGATAGGGCATCGCATTATAGGGTATGTAGGCCCAAACCTCTTTACCGAGGTTCCCGTTTCCATTCTTTCCAAAATCGTCCCAAAATTTCGCTTTCACGTTCATTCCGAGATCGGTTATTGAAAAATTCGAGTCCTGAAGATATCCCACTCTGAACGCGTGCAACATGCCGTCGTTCGCTCCGATGACCGCGATGGAAGTCCTGTTCCTAACCGTATCGCTCGAGATGAAATCATAATAGGACCGGTCGCCGTAATCTATCAAATACGTATTCTGCGGGAGGTTGGCAACGACTTTCGGGGTCGAATTGATGACGTCGCCGAGTTTCCACACCTTCTTTGTGCCTCCTATCGTCAGACGCCTGTCCCTGAAATTGGTATAGCCCGTTGCATTGATGGTCGGATCTTCGAGCGCCACACCTCTTACGTACTTGACAATGTCCGATGAGGAGTAGGTCGTATCGCTGTTGAGCGCCGCGTTCAGAGTCGCGTTGCCAGTCACGCTCGAAACAGTAAAAGGAACGCCACCCACCGTATTCATTCCGGCTCCGCCGGGTATAGCGGTAAAGATGGTCCTCTCCGAGCCGTTCCCGTCCGAGGATGCCGTAACATTTGCGAGTTGAGATCCTCCTTCCCACAGGGGCACGATGCTTTCGAAGGGCGTTATCGTATAGCTGCTGCTCGAACATTGCGCAAGGGTGCCGTTGTTGCCGTCGGCATCGGTGGTGAACAGGGCAGCCCAGGTGGAGCTCGTCGAGGGATCATAGTAAAGCTTCACCACGTTGTCCTGATTCAGGATCAAGTGATGGTCGGGCGTCCCGTTCCCGCTGTAATCGTCTCTCAGGTTGTCCTGGGGGTCGATCCAGAGGTTTTGCGTGTACCCGAGCCACTGGATTGCCTTGCCGTTATCGTACTTTGTCGGCTTGAAATATGCCTGGAGCATCGAACCCACGCCGCGGGCCGACGTGGTCAGAACGGACACAGCGCTTCCGGACGCCGCCTTGTCGGCAATGGTCCCGAACATGGTCGTAAGTGCCTGGGTCAGCTGTGAGGGGGTATTCGCGGCCAGATACTTGCCGCCCCCCCTGTTTGCCGTGTCCTGCATGAGCTTTGCGGGATTGCACTGGTCTGCTCCTCCCGTGTCCACGCCGGAATACACGACGTAGGTTGAGATCCTGTCTTTGTTCGCTGCAGGTGTTTTCGTGAAATCGCTGATTTTCTTCGTATTGGCGAGCCAGGCAAGGTCGTCGAGGTTCCGACTGCCCGCGTATTTCACCGTGGGGCATGTTGTCGATGTGTTCACGACGGTGTCGAATTGCGAGTCATAATGATACGTGCTGACAAGACCGGTAACGGATGAATTCAAATCGGCCGTGGGTTGACCGTCGGTGATGATTAGCACGTTGTTCGTCTGGCATGTGTACTGAACCGGATTTTTCGTAAGTTCGAAGTCGGACGTATTCAGCCTGAGATCGGACCTGTTTGCAAAATATCCGATGCTGTTATAAAAAGCCTCGGAAAAAGGCGTCCAGGTCTGGGCTCTGATGCAATCAATCGCATTTACCAGTCCGAACCCTGGAGGCAGAGTGGCTTGATCGCACTGCTGCTGCGTCCATGTATGACCCCCTACGGGGTCCCCGATGTAAGAAATGATATGGCCTCCGTCCTGGTTGCCGGCCTCGGTGCATTTCAAAACAATATTCGATCCGGATCTATAGCATTCAGATAGAGAACCATATTTATTAAAGACCATGGCGCCCATGCGCAATTCGCCTTTGAACTGCTGGATGACGCCCGTGGGAACGATGATGTTATTGCTTGAATCTCTCGGCGGCGTTACGCGCACATGATACGTCCTTATCGGGTCCCCGAGTTGACCACTCAGCGCCGCGTCAAGAAGCATGGACGGAACGTTAAAGTACTGGCTCGTATTCTGTCCTGCCGAGGTGGGATCAACAACATCCCCGACCTTGAACGCATTGCAGAAACTTGCCAGTTCGTTTTGAATGCAACCTGAATTGCTTGGATTTGTCCCTATATTTCCCGCGTCACTGCTCCAGCCGCCATTCGCCTTGCTATAACAAGCTCCCACATATCCACCGACGGGAGCCCATGTGCCGCCGTGAGGATTGTAGCAATTCCCCGAAGAATCACACAAGGGCCAGGGCTGAATGCTTGAATCTTTAACGCAGATATAATTCGGGTCGCTGAAGTCTATCAGCGGCGGGTCGTTTGCACCGTATAAGTTGGTGCAGGAGTTCTGTACTCTCTGAACATCCCCTTGCCCTATGCCGGATACTGTGCAGGGGGTGTTGGGATTAGAAACGCAAGTCCAGCATGTCTGGAGCGCCTGGTTCCACGGCGGCGCGCCGCCACCGCCGGCGGAGGAGGATGTATTAAGGCAGGTTGCAAGGTTGCCCTTCGTAGATCCGAAGCTGGTATTGGTGAGCCACTGGGTAATCGCGGTCTGGCAATCAGCGTTATCGAAATTGCCTTTAAAGATGTCTATCCGCGTTGCCCCGCCCGTAGCAGGTACTTTCGGGTCCGCTGAAATATCTCCCCGTATCCCGAAGGTTATGCTCGGCTGCGGGGTACCGGAGGGCCTGGTGACCCAGTCTGCGTCGGGAATCTCTTTTACGAATCGCTGGCCGGTACAGCCCCTCGACTCACCTATGAGCACATTATTTGTCGCATCGTACTTGCCGCCGGTAAGGATCTGTTTCTGCACGTCCATTTTTGAGGCCGTGAGCCAGTTGAGGAACCTCCCGCGCGCTACAAACTGGGTGACGTTGTCCGGCGTGGTGCCTGCCGTCGTGATGCAGAGATAATTCGTCTTAAAGGTACAACCCGATGCCGGCAGGCCGCTTGTGGCTGTAAACTGGGAGAACGCCGTGTTCGACGGCTTGATATCATCTGAATAAGCCACGCCGGCTGAGGTGTAAAAGGTGTCCGAATCGAAATATCCGGCATACCTGCTCAAGCAACCGGCGTTTATTCCCTGAGACGGGCAGTCGTTGTCCACGGTGCAGGCACCTGCCGTGGTCAGCGTGCAGAACGCATTGCTGACACAGGCCTCGCCCGGGCAGTCGGAGTCCGTCGAACAGGACTTGGAAGTCGTCATCGAACAAAACTTGCCTCCGCAGGTCTCGCCGGTCGGACAGTTCGAATCAACGGTGCATGCCTGCGTCTTTGTTACGGAACAATAATTGGTGCATTGTTCGCCTGAAAAACAATCGGAATCTTGAGAGCACGTGGTCTTTTTCGTTATGGTACAGATCTTGGAGTCGATATAGGTATTGTCGTAGCAAAACATGGCGCTCGTGGATGTGTTATAATATTCGAGGTCGTACTGACTGGCCGAATTGTCCAGCATGAGGAGAAGGTTCGGTGTGGGGCCGCTGATGAACGGCGGCAGCGAGCAATAAGGAACATCCGCAGCCGCAGCATGATGCGGAAAGAGCGCGAATGCACATAAGATAAGGCATAAATAGACAAGATGATTTTTTGAGATGCGAGAGGTCTTCATACCTTTCTCCTTACCATTGCTCTTACCCGACGAACCGGTACAACACCGAGGATTCCGCTTTCGTATTATTCGGCCCCGTGGCGGAGGCATTTATTCTGTAGTAAACAGCCGTGCTGCCGCCCCCTCCGGCCGACCTCCCGAATTCGATACGCCCGCCGGGCACCGCCTTTGAAATAAGCCGCTCCACCGTGATTTTCACTTTATAACTCTTAAACGTATTCCCGGGCAGGTTGATATCGACGGATGTCGGAGCATTTTGCGAAACGAGCGCGGTCACGAGGTCCACCGGGTACGCGGAACCGAACGGCAAGGTATTGATCGGCGAACCGTACATTACGAGATTGATCGCTTCCTTCATTACCTCGATGCCGCCGTCGGCAGCCTCTGCAGCAGTAGCGTATGTTTTGCCGGCGCCCGACATGGTCGTGGAATTGGTAATCACATACAATGCGCTGACGACCAGCAGGAATGCCACGAGGGTCACGATGAGAGCCATAACCAGGGCAACGCCGCGTTCACGGCGTGATGTCGATGTCATCATTACACGCTTTTTCACCCCCTGCTTTTTTGAATGGTCGAAGTTTTTCTTCATAATCGCTCTTCAGTCCTCGCTTCTTTTAACGTCGTCTTCGAGTATCCCGTTTATTGCCGCATGTTTCTCGGTGTTCCCGTAATGGTAATGACCCGCCACCTGTATTTTCGCTGCTGGTCGTTAAGAGGGAATATCTTCCCCACGGCCGCGCCCCCGGTAGACGGACACGACTGAAGGTTCACATCTCCCACCCTGATCTGGTTGGCGGCTAACCCCTGATCATTCGTATCTGGATTAGAATAGGTGTAATTCGGGTCGCGGCTTCCCTGCTGCACAAGAATGTATACCTTCACCTGTTTCAAACGGGTCCTGAGTGTGGTTGACGAATAGCCCGATGCTTCAGCACCGCCGTTGTCCCAGCAGTCGATGGTGCCGTCTTCATTCGTGTCAAGTCCGAAGGCCACCTGAAAGTCAAGCACACAATTGAGGATTGGCTGAGGGTTGCCGGAACCGCCGCTTATTGCTCCTTCTGAGCGCAACAGGCTCTTGGTTCCCGATGCGCACGTCGAGGGCGGTGTTCCTTCAACGTCATAGATGACGGTATAGTAAGGGAGGTCTGCAGTGGTCCCCGATGATTTCGATTGCAAACCATAGACAAGCATTCCCGGATCCGTAGAAGTAGGGGTGACATAGGAAGACGCTTCGTTCGGCGGGTAGGTGAATAGCCAGGACCTGAGAGTCTTGTCATTATTTCCGCTGGCGGCCGATATTTTTTTTGTATTCGGATCCATATAGATAACTCTGTCAAAACTTCTGAGATCTTCGCTGGAGTCGTAGGGCTGGATCCCGCTGTATGTCGTTGGCCCCCACAGTCTCAGGAAAGGTGTCGTGGAGGGAGACGATGAGACAGTGTAGGCCCATGCTTGCGCGGTTCTCGACGATCTGCCTATCGCCGTACCTGTCAAAGTCAGAGTATCGGGATCGGAATTCTGTGCCTGGACCGCTAACGGATTAATCGACGTACTTACAGCGGAATAGTCGTTGGCAAGGCCGAATCCCGCCATCGCAATGTCCCGTTCAATGATCGATTTAGCGATCTGGAGCTCCATCTCGGACTCTGCCAGCCGGTATTCCTTTATTCCCTGCCGCATTGACACTGAATACGCGGAATACAGCCCCGCCATGACGACGGAAAAAATGACGAGAACGACCATGAGTTCTATCAAGGTAAAGCCCTGAGAGTTATGTTTGCAAAGTTGTCTTCTCAATGTCTAACCTCGATTCGTGAACGATGCGCCATATGGCTCCCGACTCAATCTTTAAATAGCTCTGTGCTTATAAACAACCACTGCATTCGTTAGCGGTCGATTCTTGTACGTATAACCGACGGTTATATTGATCTGTTTGACATTCCCCGTCGGTGCAGCGACATCCCAGGTTATTGTGTACGTCGTTTGGAACCCCCGGATACTTACGATTGTTTTTGGCAGTCCCTTGTTGTCCTGAGGCGAAGGGCTCGCTGTTCTCGTATGAGCAGAAGCGATTCTGGTTAAACCGGTGGGATCGAGTGTAGCAGAAACGTCGCTGTCGTCTATCGAAAGCGCCAGCAGGGCCTCGGCAGTCTGATTGGTGATCCTGATAGCGGTGTTTCTGAGATCATTTTGGAGGTTCGTCGTCGTGGATTTCAGGATGACGGTCAAGACGGCGAGCATGGATATCATAATGATAACCATGGCGATTATCAGCTCTATAAGAGAAAATCCCCTATTTTTCCCGACACGTAGTGTCATTCCACACTCCTTCTCTGATCGCGTCCGTACCAATGTGGATGCATTTGATGTCTGATAAGGCGGAATACTGCAATTTTACCCACACGTCGGCAGAATCCCAGTTCGCCTGTCGAGGGTACCCCAACTTGTCGAAAATCAAAACAGCGTTGCTCGGTGTGGTGGGTTGAGGCGGCGGAAATTGACTGCCGATACCGACGTTCAGTGAAATCGACGAAGAGACTGTTTTACTTATGACGTTTATTTCTTCCGGCGTGTCACCTGTACACCCGGTCGAATCATAGGCAAAATTATCATTGCAATCGTTATACGTGAATATTGTATAGGACGATGGCGATTCGAACCGTATTCCGACTCCCCTGATGGTAGTTAATGTGGGGCTGCTCGACAACATACCATCGAGACGGGCTTTCTGAACATCAGCAAGAAGCTGGCTGGTAGCGCTTGAAAGCCGTTCTTTCCGGACCATGTCCATGCTTAATGTAGCAAAACCGGCAAGTATACCAATAATTGCCACGACCGTAACGACTTCCGGGAGCGTTATGCCTTTTATATTAAGATATTTGTTATGCATGTTGACAAAAGGCTACGATTTTTGATATTTTGCGAGCCAGACATCGCATTCAATATGTTTCACGCGTTTTAATTTGCAACATGCATGCCATTCTTACCGCACAATTTTTATTAATTTTACAAATAGTTAAATTTATTGAAATGATGAACAACAAGTATGAAAATTCTCAATTATGTAATTTACTACATAACAATTGAGCATAAGATGGAATTTGGCGATTTGCTGTGAGTCACTGCTCTATACAGGTGTATTTCCGTTCTTTTTTGTCCCAGCTCCAGATCCCCTCCCGTATCCTGTTCGCGCTCACACTCACGCACTTAATGCCTTCTCCATCGACGCCATTCTTGACTATTATGGTCATCATGCCCAAACCCCACGTTTCGCGACGGGGCACACCGAACCTGTCGAATAACAAAATATCATTGTCGAAGTCCGTAAAGGGGTTGGTCTTTTTCAATACAACTGGATCCGGGACAGGACGTGTGATCACATTAGCCTCTTCCCTGGAATTGCCGTCACAGGTATCGGAATCATAATTAAAATCATTATTGCAGTCATTGAAGGTGAAAACCGAATATGAGCCTGATGATTCGAATCTCAGCCCGTAACCCGCTGCATCACGGGTCATCGCGTCCAGCCGCGCCTTCTGCATATCTGCGTACAGCATTCTAGTCACACTGGCGACTCGTTCTTTTCTAATGAGGTCTGCGACCAGAGATGCTATTCCAGAAAGAACGGAAAGAATAACAATAACTACCACAACTTCCACCAGTGTGAAGCCCTGCATTTTTCCCTTACCCATGAGAATTCCTCCTTAAAATTAAATTTCCGAAAAAATACGACAAAAGAATTACAAATAGATAACGGAATACTAATATTATTTGTTTTAACTAATTTTTGTAATTAGCACGTGGTTAATGAATTTGATCTTCGAAAATCCGTGCTGAGGAGAAGTTTATGGGGTTAGTGAAAGGGGAAATATGCTGATGGAGATTACATAATTATGATCCCGGCGTACCCTACTACCTGCTCAAAATCTCCGCTCACCTCGCCGGAATTCGCGTACCTGACCAGTTCGGCCTTGGTTGCGCCGAGGATCTTGCAGACGGTGAGCATGGCGACTGCGGGGCCGCAGCCGCACATGGTGATGGCGTTGTCTTTGACGGTGTGATAGAGGCCTTCTGGATCGAGAGCAAGAATGCGGTGAATGGCTTTAAAGTCTTTTTCTTTTGCCGATGCCGCGGTCTCATAATGACTCATGTCCGAGCTTGCGACGATGAGCACGTCGTTAAGGGTCCGGGGGCCGGGGGTCAGGGATCGGGGTTTTTCTTCTTTTGTCTGTCCTCTGTCCTCTGGCTTCTGTTTTCTCTCTTCAATCGCTTTCGCCACGGCGCGACCGACCTCAAGACATGTTTCCAGCCTCGTATCGAGCATCTGAATAGGCACGATTTTGAAATCTTTCTTTAAATACTGGATAAAAGGAAGCTGGACTTCGAGGGAATGTTCGCGGAGGTGCGCGAGAGAATCATCCTGTATTCGATGGGATTTGGCCAGGATGGCAGCAGCAAGGGATTCGTCTATATCCACAATGCCGAGCGGCGTTTCCCATCGGCCGCCGGCCATGACGGCGACCGGCGCCCCCAGCCCCGTATGGTTGGGCCCGATAAGCACGATGGAACCGGGAATATCCAAACGCGAGTACACTGCCCCGGCCACTGCGCCCGAATACATCAGGCCGGCATGGGGCGAGAGTACGCCGAGTGCTTTGGTCTTCCCGGCTCCGGGAAGGACAAACCCCTCGACCTGGCGTCTCAGTGCCTCCTCCGAGCCCTGATAAAAATACCCTGCCACTGCCGGATGACGAAGCATGGGCACCTCCGGGCTGAGATGAAAGCATCTCCCATCCTCAGCCATATCTGAGGAATCGGGATCGAGAGAGAAGTGTTTTTCCATTTCAGAGATCGTCGATTTCCAGTCAGACTTTTCAATGCACATCTGGACGTTTTCGCTGATTCTGGTTTTTTCCGTCGCCCCTGCTGCCTCCTGATAGGTGATCTCAGAACCTCTTTTCGGCGTTTTCGAACCGCGTATACTTGTTCATGAACGTCAGATCCACGATCCCCACCGGACCGTTCCTCTGCTTGCCAATGATCACCTCAGCCTTCCCCCTTCTGCCGCAGAGGCATTCTCCATCATGGGAACACTCGCACTTGTTATAAACTTCGTCACGGTAGATAAATAGTATCACGTCCGCGTCCTGCTCGATTGCCCCGGATTCGCGGAGGTCGGCGAGCATGGGCCGTTTGTCCTTGCCGCGCG